>NZ_VBVX01000079.1 GCF_005981925.1 Streptomyces albidochromogenes | reverse complement strand
GTATAAGAGACAGATGACCGGACTGCCGGCCGCCCCGGTCGAGAAGGTCATCGTCACGTACAAGTCCAAGGCCGAAGAGGCCGGTTCCAACACGGCGGCCAAGAAGGACGCCGCCGCGAAGGGCGAGAAGACCGGCGAGAGCCTGTCGTTCGAGCGCCGCCTCGCCGGCGGCGCCGCCCTGGTCGACCTGGGCGGCGAGGCGTCCAAGAAGGACGTCAACGAGGTGATGGCCGCGTTCCGCGCCGACGCCTCGGTCGCGTCCGTGGAGCCCGACATCCGCGCCTACGCGATGGCGGTCACCCCGAACGACACCGACTACGCCAAGCAGTGGGACCTGTTCGAGACCACCGGCGGCATGAACGTCCCCGGCGCCTGGGACAAGACCACCGGCAGCGGCGTCACCGTCGCCGTCATCGACACCGGTTACGCCGCCCACACGGACCTGGCCGGCAACGTCGTCGCCGGGTACGACTTCATCTCCTCGTCCGCCGACGCCCGCGACGGCAACGGCCGCGACAACAACGCCAAGGACGAGGGCGACTGGAACGCCACCGACGGCGAGTGCGGCACCGGTTCCAAGGCGAGCAACTCCTCCTGGCACGGCACACACGTGGCCGGCACCATCGGCGCCACGACCCACAACACCAAGGGCATCGCGGGCATCGCGTACGACGCGAAGATCCAGCCCGTGCGCGTCCTCGGGAAGTGCGGCGGCTCCTCGGCGGACATCGCCGACGCCATCACCTGGGCGTCCGGCGGCAGCGTCCCGGGCGTCACCGCGAACGCCACCCCGGCCAAGGTCATCAACCTGAGCCTCGGCGGCGCCAGCGCCACCTGCCCGAGCGTCTACCAGACCGCGATCAACGGCGCCGTCTCGCGCGGCGCCACCGTGGTCGTGGCGGCCGGCAACAGCAACGCCAACGTCTCCGGCTTCACGCCCGCCAACTGCTCCGGCGTCATCAACGTGGCGTCCACCAGCCGCGAGGGCAACCGCTCGTTCTACTCGAACTTCGGCACCTCCATCGACGTCTCCGCGCCCGGCGGCGAGACCCGTCGCGCCACGGACACCCCCGGCACCGTCACCACCCCCGAGAACGGCATCCTCTCGACGCTGAACTCCGGCACCACCACGCAGTCCGCCGAGAACTACAAGCCCTACCAGGGCACTTCGATGGCCGCCCCGCACATCGCCGGCCTCGCCGCGCTGCTCAAGTCGGCCAAGAGCACCCTGACCCCGGCCGAGATCGAGTCCGCGATCAAGGCCAACGCCCGTCCGCTGCCCGGTACCTGCTCGGGCGGCTGCGGCACCGGCATCGCCGACACCGTCAAGACCGTGAACGCCGTCACCGGCACCACCACCCCCGGCGGCGCCACCTTCACCAACGCGGCGAACGTGACGATCAGCGACAACGCGACCGTCGCCTCCTCGCTCGCCGTCACCGGCCGCACCGGCAACGCCCCCGCCGCCCTCAAGGTCGACGTGGACATCAAGCACACCTGGCGCGGCGACCTGGTCGTCGACCTGGTGGCCCCGGACGGCACCGTGCGCAACCTGAAGGGCTCGTCGTCCTCGGACAGCGCCGACAACGTCATCACGACGTACACGGTCGACGCGTCCAGCGAGGTCGCCAACGGCACCTGGAAGCTCCAGGTGCGTGATGTGGCCTCCGGCGACACCGGATACATCGACAGCTGGAGTCTCACCTTCTGAGACGTTTGATACGTCACATCCACGCTGTTCTGGGGCGCGTCCACGGCTTGCCGCGGGCGCGCCCCGTCTGCTGCGCGTCCGCATGCCGGACAATCGGTCTGGACGGCGGCCGCCGACTTCGTATTCTCTGCTCGCACGGGCAGTGGGCCCGCGCGCACCGGAAGGCGGTGGTGGGTTCGTGACGTCGGCGGTGAACCGACCCGCGCCGGTCGGGCGGACTGAGCTCCTCACGCGGCTGGAACGCGTCCTGCACACCCGCGGCCGCGCCCTGCTCACCGGGCCCGCCGGAGTCGGCAAGACCGAGCTCGCCCTGGCCGCCGCCGCGCGCGCCGAGTCCAGGGGCGAGACGGTGATCTGGCTCGCCACGCTCCCCGCCGACCGCGACATGCCGGGCGCGGCCGCCGCCGCCCTGGTGGCGTCCGTCGCGGCCTGCGTCTCCTGGCCCGCGCCCGGCACGGCCCACAGCGGCCCCGGCGACCCCGCCGGACCGGGGGCGTACGACCTGCTCGATGGGCTGCCCGGCCCTCAGCGCACCGCCGTCGCCATGCTGTGCCGCGAGGCGGTCATCCCGGACGACGGATGGGACGCCATCGCCCTGCGGCTCGCCCTCGCCCAGATCCTGCGGACCGTCGCCGGGCACGGCCCCGTCCTGCTGGTCGTCGACGGGGTGCAGCGCGTCGACGACACCAGCGCCGACCTCATGCGCTTCGCCCTGCACCTGGCGCCGTCGGCGCTGCGGGTGCTCGCCGTCGAGACGCCGTCCCCGTACGACGGCGGCCCTCCCGGCGGCGCGGTCCCCCGCCCGGGCCCGGCCGGTCCTGAGCCGCTGTGGGTGCCCTCCGAGGCCGACGTCCTGTTCGTGCCGCCGCTGCACGCCGACGAGATCGCCGAGCTGCTCATCCACCACCGGCTGCCCTCCCGGATGGCCGGCCGCATCCACCGCGCCAGCGGCGGCAACCCCCGGCTCGCGCTGGCGGTCGGCCGCTCCCTCGCCGACGCGCGGACCCCGGTGCACCACGCCGAGGCGCTGTCCCTGTCGGGGCGGGCCCGCGACCTCGCCCGGCAGCTCCTGGGCGCCGCCTCGCCCGACGTGCGCTCCACGCTGCTGCTGGCGGCGTTGGCGCTGCGCCCGACCGCCTCGCTGATACGCCGGGCCGGCCGCCCCACCGCCGAGGCCGACCTCGCCGCCGCCGAGCGCGCGAACCTGATCTCCCTCGACGAGGACGGGACGGTCGGCTTCACCGCCGGCGTCCTGCCGTCGACGCTCGTGCACGACGCCTGCTGGACCGAGCGCAGCGCGGGTCACGCCGCGCTCGCCCGGGTCGTCGACGACCCCGTCGAGGAGGTACGCCACCGGGCCCTGGCCACGGACATCCCCGACGCGGACCTGGCCGCCGAGGTCGCCGCGGCCGCCGACCTCGCACGGCGCCGGGGCAACAGCGCGCTCGCCGCCGAACTCGCCCTGCTCGCCGCCGAGTCCACGCCCGTGGGCGACGGCGCCCGGCGGCTGGCCAGGCTGGTCGACGCCGCCGAGGAGGCCGCCCGCGCGGCCCGCGCCGACCTGGCCATGCGCGCGGCCACCGACCTGCTCGCCCGCGACGCCGCGCCGGCCGACCGGGTCCGCGCGCGGCTCGCGGTGCTGGACACGGCGGGCCAGGGGCTGTGCGACCTCGAAGAGATCTACGTCCACGCCATGGAGGACTCCGAGGGCGACACGGCGCTGCGCGCGGCCGTCCAGCTCCGGCTCGCCGTGAAGTACGTCCTGGCCGACGGCGATCCACTGCGTTCGCGGGCCGCAGCCGTCGAGTCCGCCGCGCTGGCCGGCTCGGTGGGCGACCGCAGGACCGCGGCGAGGGCCCTGACCGTACAGGCGCGCATGGACCGGGTCCTGGGCTCGCCGGACGCGGAGCGGGTGCTGGCAGAGGCGCGGGCCCTGGAGGTGTTCGAGCGTCCGCTGGGGATCCGCAACGCCGCGCAGATCCTGACGATCCGCCACGCCATGTTCGACGACCGGCTCACGGACGCCCGCGACCAGCTGAACGCGCTGCTCCCGCTGGTCGAGCGCCGCGGTCCGGTGGAGGACTCCATCGAGCTGTTCCGCACGCTCGCCGAGATCGACGCCCGCCAGGGCCAGTGCGCGGCGGCCCTCGCGCACGCCGGCCGGTCGCTCGCCCTGACGCTGGAGGCCGGTCTCTCGCCCGGGCCCGCCTGGTACGCCCTGGCCCTCGCGGAGACCGCGGGCGGCAGTTTCGAGCGCGCCGCGAGCTACGCCCGGCGCAGCGTCCGGGCCTCCGAGGAGGAGGGCGACCACGTCTTCCTCTCCCGCAGTCTGTACGCGCTCGGCCGGGTCCAGCTGATCAACGGAGACGTGGCGTCGGCGCTGGAGAGCCTGCGCCGGGTCCAGACCGGCGAGCGCGCCCAGTCGACCGTCGACCCGTCCATGCTGCGCTGGCACGAGGAGCTGGCCGAGGCGCTGCTGGCCAACGACGCCCCCGAGAAGGCCGCCGCCCTGCTCGACGCGGTGCGGCCGGTCGCCGAACGCCTCGGCCGTACGACGGTGCTCCTCGGCTGCGACCGGGCGTACGCGCTGTACCTCGCGGCGAGCGGCAAGGCGGACGAGGCGGCCGGTCTGCTGGCCCGCACGGCGGAGAGCTTCGGCGGGGCGGGGCTGCCGCTGGAGCGCGGCCGGGCGCTGGTCGCGCTCGCCCGCGTGGAGCGCCGCCGGCGCAGACGGTCGGCCGCCCAGAGCGCGCTGCACGCCGCCGCGGCGGTCTTCGAGCGGGCGGGCGCGGTCCCCTGGCTGGGGCTGACGACCGAGACGTCGTCCCGTACGGCCGAGGCCGCCCCGGCGGGCTCCGAGAGCCTGTCGGCCCTCACGGACGCGGAACTGCGCCTCGCGCAGCTGGTCGGCCAGGGCGCCAGCAACCAGGAGGCGGCGGCGAAGCTGTACCTGAGCGTGAAGACGGTCGAGGCCCGGCTGACCCGGATCTACCAGAAACTCGACGTCCGCTCGCGCGCCCAGCTGGCGACCGCCCTGACCGCCCGGCCCGGCCACCGGCCCGCGACCGCCGCGGCGGAGAGCCCGGCCGCCGGCTGACGCGAAGATGCGCACCACCGCAGCCGGGGAGCATCCTTGCTGTGTGACCTGGTACGGCGCGGCCGGGCCCGCACCGCCGAGCCAGAGCGGGGCGACCACCGGGAAACCGCACAGCGACGGCCGAGCCCCGGACGAACTCGCCCTGGTGCTCGCGCAAGCCTCGGTGCACGCGATCGAGTCCGCCGGCGGGTTCGCCGGCGGCGTCTACCTGCGTACGCGGACACCGGGACTGCTGCGTCTGGCGGTCCTGGGCGGGCTGCCCGGCGCGCTGTTCCGCCCCTGGTGGCGCATGCACGTGAACCGCCCGTTCCCGGTGGCGGAGGTGCACCGCACGGGGCAGCCCGTCCACCTCGCCGACGCCGAGGAGGCCATGCGCCGGTTCCCGCAGCTGATGGCCGGGCTGCCGTTCCCGTTCGGCTCCCTGTACGTTCCGGTCGCCGACGGCCGGGAGAAGTTCGGTGTGCTGGTGGTGCTGCGCGCGGCGGCCAAGGGCTCGCCCGTCGACGACACCGACCGCCACCGCATGCGGCAGGCCGGGGACCGCCTCGCCGCCGCTCTGGCCGGGCTCAGCGCCGCCGGGAAGGCCGTCGAGTGGGAGGGCGAGCCGGCCTGCGTCCATCTGCCGTCCGTCACCACACCGCCGGTGCGGATCGGCAACTTCGACTGGGACCTGGACGCCGGTACGGTGTCGGCCGACGACGAGCTGTGCGCCATCCTCGGCACCTCCCCGGCGGCCTTCCCCGGCACGATCGAAGCGCTGGCGGCGCGGATGGCGCCCGAGGACGCGTACGGGCTGTGGGCCGTCGCCCGCCACGTGGCGAGCTCGGGCGCCCCGGCGTCGCGCAGGATGCGGCTGCGGGGCCCCGACGGACGCCCGCACCTGCTGGAACTCACCGCCCGTGCCCGCCCGCCCGGCGGCGGCCCCGGCGGCCACCTGAGGGGCGTCCTGGTGGACTTCGGCACCGGCCCGGTCGTCGAGGAGGCGACCG
Organism: Streptomyces albidochromogenes; assembly: GCF_005981925.1. Classification (GTDB taxonomy): domain Bacteria; phylum Actinomycetota; class Actinomycetes; order Streptomycetales; family Streptomycetaceae; genus Streptomyces; species Streptomyces albidochromogenes. The sequence goes on along the minus strand of NZ_VBVX01000079.1, from coordinate 17,725 downwards.
ACCGGCTTCCGAACGCCGTCCTCTCGCTCGACCGGGTCGGGCGGATCACCTATCTGAACCGCGGCGCGGAGACGCTGTTCGGCCACGCGCGGTCCCAGCTGATCGGCCGTGTGCTGTGGGAGGCGCTGCCGTGGTTCGGCCACCCGGCGTACGAGGAGCACTTCCGGGCCGCGCTGCTGTCCGACGAGGACGTCCACTTCACGGCCCGCGACGCCCCCGGCCCCGAGGAGTGGCTGTCGGTCTCCCTGTTCCCGGGCCACGACGGCCTGACGGCCGCCTTCGCCCCGGCCGACCGGCCCGCGTACGCGCCGGGGTCCGTCACCCGGCCGGGCACCGGTCTTGGCTCCCCGGCCGACCGCGCGTCGGCGCTGTACCGCCCCGTCGCCCTGGCCATCGCGCTGACCGAGGCGGTCACCGCGCGCCAGGTGTCCGCCGTGGTCACCGACGAGCTGCTGCCCGCGTTCGGCGGCCGCCAGTTGGCGATCTACCTGCTGAACGAGAGGCACCTCTACCTGGCCTGGGAGACGGGTTTCCCGCAGGGCTTCCTCGACCGCTTCGACGGCGTGGCGCTCGACGCCCGGCTGCCCGGCGTGGAGACGCTCACCACGGGCCGCCCCCTGTTCTTCGAGTCCATGGAGCACCTGGCCACCGCGTACCCCGGCATCCCGATGGACTCCCACATCGGCGCCAGGGCCTTCCTGCCGCTGATCGCCTCCGGGCGCCCCGTCGGCTCGTGCATCCTCGGCTTCGACGAGCCGCGCGGCTTCAGCCCCGAGGAGCGCACGGTCCTCACCGCTCTGGCCGGTCTCATCGCCCAGGCCCTCCAGCGGGCCCAGCGCTACGACTCCGAGGCCGCGCTGGCCCGCGGCCTGCAGGACGCCCTGCTGCCGCACCGGCTGCCCGTCGTGGAGAACGTCGACACCGTCGCCCGGTACCTGCCCGGCACCCAGGGCATGGAGGTGGGAGGCGACTGGTACGACGTGGTCGGCACGGACAACGGGCTCGCCCTGGTGATCGGCGACGTCCAGGGGCACGGTGTCGCCGCGGCCGCCACGATGGGCCAGTTGCGCAGCGCCGTGCGGGCGTTCGCCCTGGCCGGCCAGGACCCCCGGGAGGTGATGCGGGACACCAACCGCCTGCTCATCGACATCGATCCGGGCCAGTTCGCGAGCTGCTGCTACATCGTCCTCGACCCCGGGTCCGGGGTCGCGCAGGCCGTACGGGCCGGGCACCCGCAGCCGCTGCTGCGCCACCCCGACGGCACGGCGGAGGTGCTGGACCTGGCCGGCGGCATCGTGCTGGGTGTGGACGCGGAGGCGTCGTACCCGGTCACCGAACTGCGGCTGGAGCCGGGCGCCGTCCTGGCCCTCTTCACGGACGGGCTGGTGGAGCAGGCGGGCATCGACATCGACCTGGGCATCGAGCATCTGCGCGCCACCCTCTCCGCCATCGGCTCGGCGTCGCTCGCCGAGACGGCGGACCGCCTGATCAAGGAGGCCAGGCAGGCCGCCGACCGGCCCGACGACATCGCGCTCCTGCTCGCCGCCCTCTGGTCGCGACCGACGGGACGGGTGCCATGAGCGCGCTCTACCCGGCCGGGGACATCGGCTTCCGCGGCCCCCTCGACGTCTCGCGCGCGGGCACCGTGGTGCTGGACACCGACGGCACGGTCGTCGGCTGGAGTCCGGCGGCGCGCAGGCTGCTGGGACACGCACCGCAGGACGTGCTGGGCCGGCCCGTGGACGCGCTCGTGGTCGGCGGTGACGGCGACGCGGACCCCGCGCGGGGACAGGAGGAAGGCCGTACGGACCAGGGCTCCCCGGCCGCCGGCACGGCCGTGATGGACCTCCTGGCCCCTGACCCGCCGGACGCGGCGCCCGTCCGCCGCCGGGTGCTGCGGATGCGCCACCGCGACGGCCGTGTCGTCCGCGTGGCCGCGGCCACCCTCCCGCTGTCCCCCGCCGGCACGGGACCCGCCAGGCTGCTGGCGATGGCCGACGCCGAGGAGGCCGAGCAGTGGGAGGCGCTCCAGTCGATGCTGCGCGGCCTCGCCACCCAGTCGCCGGTGGGCCTGGCGATCTACGACACCGATCTTCGCGTGGTGTGGACGAACGCCGCCCTCTACCGGGAGATGGGGGCCTCGCAGTACGCCGGACGGGGCCCGGACGAGATGGTGGCCGAGGGGGAGATCCTGTCCGACCGGTATCCGCCGACCCTGGAGGAGACGATGCGGCGGGTGATGGCCACCGGCGAGCCCGTCATCGGCCTCCACTACCGAGGCCGCCCGCCGTTCGACCCGGGGCGCGACCACGTCTGGTCCTGTTCGTACTACTGGCTGCGCGACGCCACCGGGTCCTCGCTCGGGGTGTGCGAGGAGACGACGGACGTCACCGACCGCTACCAGGCGCAGCAGCGCCTGGACCTGCTGGTGCGGGCCGGCGGGCAGGTGGGCACGACCCTGGACATGGCGCGTACGGCGCGGGAGTTGTCGGAGGTCACGGCCCCCCGCTTCGCCGACGCGGTGACGCTCGACCTCCTGGAGGCGGTCCTGGACGGCGACCAGCCCGCCGCCGGCGCCGAGGGGGGCGACGTGATCCGGGTGTGGAGTCCGCACCTCGGGGCGGCCGCCCTGGACCGGCCCGAGGACCGGCAGCGGATCGACTACCCGCCCGGTTCCCCCCAGGCCCGGTGCCTGGCCTCGGGCTGCTCGGTGCACGAGCGCCCGGACACAGCGGACACAGCGGACACGGCAGACGCACCGGCACCAGCAGACACAGCGGACGTGTCGGACGACGCGCGGAGCGCGGACGACGCCGACGGGCAGCCCCGCGCCCGGCTCGCGGTGCCGCTGCGCGCCGAAGGCGCCACGCTGGGCGTCGTCACGTTCGAACGGCAGCGCCGCCGCGACCCGTTCGACGCCGGCGAACTGGCCGTGGCCGACGAGCTCGTCGCCCGGACCGCCGTGAGCATCGACAACGCGCGCCGCTACACCCGCGAGCACACCGCCGCCCTCATGCTCCAGCACAGCCTGCTGCCGCAGAACCTCCCGGAGCTGTCCGGCGTGGACCTGGCGTACCGCTATCTGCCCGCGGACAACAAGGCCGGGGTCGGCGGCGACTGGTTCGACGTCATCCCCCTGTCGGGCACCCGGGTGGGCCTCGTCGTGGGGGACGTGGTCGGGCACGGGCTGCGGGCCGCCGCCACCATGGGCCGGCTGCGCACGAGCGTACGGGCGCTCGCCCGGCTGGACTTCGCCCCCGACGAACTCCTCGCGCGCCTGGACGACCTGGTCACGCAGGCGGCCAACGACGGGGCCGTCCCGGTCGACGGCCATACGATGCCGTACGACGAGGCACAGGGCGTGACGTGCCTGTACGCCGTGTACGACCCGGTGTCCGGCCGGTGCGCGATGGCCAGGGCGGGCCACCCCGCCCCCGCCGTGGTCGACCCCGCGACCGGCGCCGTCACCTTCCCCGACCTGCCCGCCGGCCCGCCGCTCGGCCTGGGCGGCCTGCCCTTCGAGACGGCGGAGCTGAGCCTGCCGGAAGGCAGCGTCCTCGCCCTGTTCACCGACGGTCTCGTGCAGAGTCGCGAGCGGGGCCTCGACGAGCAGCTCGACCGGCTCGGCTCCGTCCTCACCGAGCACGCGCGCCCGCTGGACGAGCTGTGCGACCGGGCGGTCGCGACGCTGCTGCCCGGTTCGGTGGACGACGACGTCGCGCTGCTGCTCGTGCGCACGCACACCCTGGGCCGCGACCAGGTGGCCGGGTGGGAGCTGACGGCCGATCCGGAGGCGGTCTCCTTCGCACGCGCCGTCGCGACGAAGAAGGTCGGCGAGTGGGAGCTGGAGGAGCTGTCGTTCACCACCGAGCTGGTGGTCAGCGAGCTGGTCACGAACGCCGTGCGGTACGCCTCGGCCGGACCCATCCAGCTGCGGCTCATCCGCGACCGGACTCTGATCTGCGAGGTCTCCGACAGCGGTCACACGTCACCGAACCTGCGCCGCGCCCGGAGCGACGACGAGGGCGGCCGGGGCCTGTTCCTCGTCGCACGGATGACCCAGCAGTGGGGCACCCGCTACACCCCCACCGGCAAGACCATCTGGGCCGAACAGCCGCTCGAACCGCAGGAGCTGGACCTGGACGCGTGGGACGACGACCTGTGAGCCGCACGCAGGCCCGCCACTTGACCCGCCGCCCGGCCTGCCACGCGGGCCCTCGCCCATGGCCCCGCCCGGCCGGGAAAACCGAAAAGGCCGCGTCGGATCTCTCCGACACGGCCTTCGACCCGCGTAAACGCTGGTCGGGACGACAGGATTTGAACCTGCGACCCCTTGACCCCCAGTCAAGTGCGCTACCAAGCTGCGCCACGTCCCGGTGCCCGCCTGACCTGGGGTTTCCCCTGGCTGGGCGCGCAACAGAACCATACCTCACTCTGTGCGTGCTCCCGACTGCGGTGACAATGGGCGGATGGACGACAGGGAACGGGACAGGAGGGACCGCGACCCCGAGGGCCGGGCGCGCAACGCGCGGCCGCGCGACGGGCTGGGCAGGCCGCTGCCGTACGGGGCCGAGGGCGTGGCGCGGCAGCCGGAGGGCGTGGAACGCACCGGGGACGAGACGGTGTACGAGGCGCAGCGGCTGCTGGACGCCGGTATGCCGTTCCACGCGCACGAGGTCTTCGAGGACGCCTGGAAGTCCGGCCCGGAGGCGGAACGCGCCCTGTGGCGCGGCCTGGCCCAGCTTGCCGTCGGCCTCACCCACGCGGCGCGGGGCAACAGGAGCGGCGCTGCGACGCTACTCCGGCGCGGGGCGGCCGGCCTCGCCGCGTACGGCGAAGCCCGCCCGTACGGGATCGCCGTCGACGAGCTCACCGCGTGGGCGACGGAGCTGGCCGGGCGGGTGGAGCGGCAGCGGGAGCCCGTGCCGGCGGCCGGATGCGCTCCGCGCCTGCGCGGGCGGGCCGGGGCCGCCGGACCGGATGCGGCAGACTCCGTCCGGTGAGAAAGATTCATGTCATAGGCATCGGCGCGGGCGACCCGGACCATCTGACGATCCAGGCCGTCAAAGCGCTCAACACGGTCGACGTCTTCTTCCTCCTCGACAAGGGCGAGGAGAAGTCCGACCTGATACGGCTGCGGCACGAGATCCTCGACCGTCACATCGCGGACGGGCGGAGCTACCGGCTGGTGGAGGGACGCGACCCGGACCGCGACCGCCGCGCCGGGGGCGCCGACTACTCCCCCGCGGTCGGCGACTGGCGCAGCCGGCGCGCCGACGTCTTCGAGGCGATGATCACCGGCGAGCTGGGCGAGGACGAGACCGGCGCGTTCCTCGTGTGGGGCGATCCGGCGCTGTACGACAGCACCCTCGGCATCCTGGAGGAGATCCTGGAGCGCGGGAAGGTGGCCTTCGACTACGACGTCGTCCCCGGCGTCAGCAGCGTCTCCGCGCTGGTCGCCCGGCATCGCACCGGCCTGAACCGGGTCGCGAAGCCGGTCCAGATCACGACGGGCCGGCGGCTCGCGGAGGGCTGGCCCGAGGGCACGGACGACGTGGTGGTGATGCTCGACGCGCACCAGGTCTTCCAGCGGTACGCCGAGGAGGACCCGTACATCTACTGGGGCGCCTACATCGGGACGGCCGACGAGATCCTCGTCTCCGGCAGGCTCTCCGAGGTGGCGGACCGGATCCTGCGGCTGCGCGCCGAGGCCCGCGCCCGCAAGGGCTGGATCATGGACACGTACCTGCTGCGCCGGGGCTGAGGCACCCGAGCCGCTCCAGCTCCGCGACCGCCCCGGCCACGTCCGGGACGGTGTGCGCCCCGGGCGGCGCGGGCGGCCGGCGTACGACGACGACCGGCAGGGCGAGGTCGCGGGCGGCGGTGAGTTTGGCGGCGGTGGCGGGGCCGCCGCTGTCCTTGGTCACGAGCACGTCGGCGGCGAACGTCCGCAGCACCCGCGTCTCCCCCTCGACGGTGTACGGCCCGCGGTCCAGCAGCAGCCGGGTACGGCGCGGCAGCGGCGGCTGGGGGGCCTCCACGGACCGGACGAGGAAGTCGAGCCCGTCCAGGCCGGCGAAGGCGGCCAGGCCGAGCCTGCCGGTGGTCAGGAAGACCCGGCGGCCGAGCCCCGGCAGCAGCGCCGCCGCGCCGTCCAGGTCGTCGGCGTGGTGCCAGCGGTCGCCCGGTCCCGGCTGCCAGCCGGGGCGGCGCAGCGCGACCAGCGGGACTCCGGCCGCGGCCGTCGCCGCCGCCGCGTTCGTGCTGATCACGGCGGCGAACGGGTGCGTCGCGTCGACCACGGCGGTGACCCGGTGCTCGGTCAGCCAGGCCGCCATCGGCCCCGGACCGCCGAAGCCTCCGACGCGAATCCCGCCTTCAGGCATCCTTGGTTGTGTCACCCGTCCCGCGAGTGAGGTCGTGACCCGCAGGAGGGGGACCGGGGCCAGTGTCCGCGCGAGCTGCCTGGCTTCCGTCGTACCGCCGAGTATCAGTGCGTGGGCAGTGCCGGTGATCATGCCGTCACGCTACCGGAGGGGCCCCGAGCGGGCCGTTTCGGGAAAGTGGTTCAGGTCACTCCATTCAAGGCGTAACGAAATGGCGCGAGCGTGCGATGAACCCACAGGTGTCGTCGCGCTGCCCCTTACGTCATGCGACCTCGCCCCGTCATCATTTTTGCTACGAGAGGCTCCTCGTGTCGGTCAGTCCGTCCCGCCCGTTCCCACAGGAGATTGCGGAATCCCCTTCCCTGGTCGCGCTCATCGAGCGTGGCAAGGAGCAGGGTCACATCAACGGCGACGACGTACGCCACGCCTTCGAGGCGGACAGCATTCCCGCGGACCAGCTCAAGCGGGTGCTGCGCAGCCTCAACCAGGTCCTCGACGAAGAGGGCGTGACGCTGATGGTCACGGCGCCCAAGGCTCCGGCCAAGGCGCCGGTCAAGCGTGCCCGCAAGGCCGTCGCGCGTGACGAGGAGAAGCGTCCGGCCGTCAAGAAGGCCGCGGTGAAGAAGACCGTCAAGAAGACCGCTTCGGCGACGTCTCAGGCGGCTCCCGCGTCAATATCGGTAATGGACTCCGCCGCCGAGGCCGAGGCTCCGGCGGCCCCGGCGAAGCGCGCCGCGAAGAAGACGACCGCGAAGAAGACCGCCGCCAAGAAGGCCGCCGCGGCCCCCGAGGAGCCGCAGGGCGACGCCTGGGCCGACGAGTCGGCCGCCCCAGACGAGGCCGACGAGAAGCCGGCCAAGCAGCCGCAGCAGGGTGACGGCTACGTCCTGTCCGACGAGGACGAGGACGACGCGCCCGCGCAGCAGGTCATGGTCGCCGGCGCCACCGCCGACCCGGTCAAGGACTACCTGAAGCTGATCGGCAAGGTCCCCCTCCTCAACGCCGAGCAGGAGGTGGAGCTCGCCAAGCGCATCGAGGCCGGTCTCTTCTCCGAGCACAAGCTGGAGGACGAGGACGAGCAGGACCCGGTCTTCCGGCGCGAGCTGGAGATCCTGGTCGAGGACGGCCGCCGCGCCAAGAACCACCTGCTGGAGGCCAACCTCCGCCTGGTGGTCTCGCTGGCCAAGCGCTACACCGGCCGCGGCATGCTCTTCCTGGACCTGATCCAGGAGGGCAACGTCGGTCTGATCCGCGCGGTGGAGAAGTTCGACTACACCAAGGGCTTCAAGTTCTCGACGTACGCCACCTGGTGGATCCGGCAGGCGATCACCCGCGCGATGGCCGACCAGGCCCGCACCATCCGCATCCCGGTGCACATGGTCGAGGTCATCAACAAGCTGGCCCGCGTCCAGCGCCAGATGCTCCAGGACCTGGGCCGCGAGCCCACCCCGGAGGAGCTGGCCAAGGAACTCGACATGACCCCCGAGAAGGTCATCGAGGTCCAGAAGTACGGCCGCGAGCCCATCTCGCTGCACACCCCGCTGGGCGAGGAGGGTGACAGCGAGTTCGGTGACCTGATCGAGGACTCCGAGGCGGTCGTGCCGGCCGACGCGGTCTCCTTCACCTTCCTCCAGGAGCAGCTGCACTCGGTGCTGGACACCCTCTCGGAGCGCGAGGCGGGTGTCGTGTCCATGCGCTTCGGTCTGGCGGACGGGCAGCCGAAGACGCTGGACGAGATCGGCAAGGTCTACGGCGTGACGCGTGAGCGCATCCGCCAGATCGAGTCGAAGACGATGTCCAAGCTGCGCCACCCGTCGCGCTCGCAGGTGCTGCGCGACTACCTCGACTAGGAGGTCCGGGACCCAGGGTCCCCGCACACCGGCTTCGGCGCCTCGGGCAGATCATTCGCCCGTGGCGCCGAGCCGCGTTCCGGGTCAGTTCCGGCGGGCGCCGGTTCGGCGGCCCGCGCTTTCGGGGTTCAGGGGATCAGGAAGGCGTCGGTCGCCACCGCCGCCGCCAGGCCCGCGCCCAGCAGCCAGGTCGCCAGGCGGGTGCGCCCGCGCCGGCTGAGCTCGATCACGCCCCCGCACAGGATCAGCGCCAGCCCGTACACCCCGACGACCAGGACCGACGACCGGCTCGCGAGCCGCACCGCCAGGACCGCCGCCACCGCCACCATCAGGACCGAGGCGGCGGCGACGCGCAGACGCCTGGCCTGACGGGGCGTGAGGCCGCCGCTCCGCGCGTCGGTGGGTTCGGTCACGGCCTGTTCCTGATCAGAAGCGCTCATGAGTTCGGATCGTAATCGGTCGTACCGGCCACCGGAACGCGGCGCCGCAACCCGTCCCCACGCCCCAGGACACCCGTGCGATAGGTTTTGCCTCTCCTTGACCACGATCGACTTCACGCGCGGAGACTGCAGACCCATGGAAGACATCGTCAACGGACTTGGCCGCTCCGCCGCCTACGGCGCTCTGGGCGTGGTGCTGCTGACGCTCGGCATATTCCTGGTGGACGCCCTGACGCCCGGCAAGCTCGGCCGGCAGATCTGGGAGCAGCGCAACCGCAACGCGGCGCTGCTGCTGAGCTCCGCGCTGCTGGGCATCGGCGGGATCGTGTTCACCTCGATCTGGACGACGTACACCGACTTCGGCAAGGGCCTCGTGTCGACCGCCGTGTTCGGGGTGCTGGGGCTCGTGATGATGGCGGTGGCGTTCTGGGTCGTCGACCTCGTGACCCCGGGCAAGCTGGGCGAGACGCTGGTCCAGGACGAGCCGCACCCGGCGGTGTGGGTGTCCGCCTCGTGCAACGTCGCCGTGGCGGCGATCATTTCGGCGTCCATCGCCTGAGGCGGGGCGCGACGCGCCCCTCACCTCGTCCGGCTCAGGCCGCTTCCGCTGTCGCGGAAGCGGCCTTTGTGCGTACACAGGGCCCAAACGTCACCCGTTCGGTTACTCCTTGCGCACGTGCATGAGCCCAGTGTGCAAAATTGGCGAGTCTAAACCCGCCGGGTGGGCCCGTGCAGAGGGTTACGTGAATATGCCGTCGCACTGATCCGATCTGGCTAAGCTCGCTCGAAGCGCGCCGAGTTGCTATGAAATCACGCACTTGTTCGCAAGTGTCCGGACAGCTCGAAAACATCCCGAATCGACCGCCAGAGGGTTTACATGGTTCGCGTTGAATCGCCTCCAACTGACCGAAAATCCCCCTTCTTTCGCGCGCTCGTGCCACCCGTCCTCCTGATGGCCGCGGCCACCGCCGTCGCGTACGTCGTCGTTCCGGACGCCTCCCGGATACCGGTCGTCTGCTTCGGCGCGCTGGCGACCGTGGTGGTGACGGCCGTCGCCGCCGAAGTCGTGCGCCGCGGACGGGCGATGGACGCCCTGCGCGCGGAGTACGGGCAGCGCCTGGCCCTCCTCGACCAGCGCGTCACCGGCCACGACCGGCAGACCCTGCGGCTCAGCAACGAGCTGCTCCCGGCCACCATCCGCCGCCTGCGGCAGGGCCAGTCGCCCGCCGAGGTGATGCGGGACATGGTGGACGCGGACCCGACGTACCGCGATCTCCCCGAACCGGAGCGCGCCCTGGTGCGCTCGGTCCTCGAAATCGTCGACAACGAGGAGGCGATGCGCGACTCCGCGCAGCGCGCCTTCGTCAACATCGCGCGCCGCGTGCAGGCCATCGTCCACCAGCAGTCCAGCGAACTGCGGCTGATGGAGGAGGACCACGGGCGCAACCCCGCCGTCTTCGACGACCTGCTGCGCCTGGACCACGGCACCTCGCTGATCGGCCGCCTCGCCGACTCCATCGCCGTACTCGGCGGTGGCCGCCCCGGACGCCAATGGCCCGAGCCCGTACCGCTGTTCAGCGTGCTGCGCGGCGCCATGTCCCGGATCCTGGAGTACCAGCGGGTCGATCTGCACTCGATCGCCAAGGTCGCCATCATCGGCACGGCCGTCGAACCGCTCATCCACGCCTGCGCGGAACTCCTCGACAACGCCACGCGCTACTCGCCTCCGCAGACCCGGGTGCACGTCACCGCGGTGGAGGTGCAGACCGGCATCGCCATCGAGATCGAGGACGGCGGCGTCAGCCTCAGCGAGGAGGCCAGGGGCCGGGCCGAGCGCATGCTGGCGCAGGCCCAGGCGGGCATCGACCTCAACGACCTCGGTGAGACGCCGCGGCTCGGCATGGCCGTGGTCGGCCGGCTCTCCCAGATGTACGACCTGAAGGTCTCGCTGCGGCAGTCCGCGTACGGCGGCGTCCGCGCGGTGCTCATCGTCCCGCGCGGCGTGATCACCACCGGACCCGCGCCCGGCATCGCCCACGGCATCGGCGCCACCGCCGTCCCCCGGCAGGGCCCGTCCGGCCTGTCCGCGGCGGAGGAGGCACGCGTCCCGCGGCGCAAGCCGCGGCCGGCCGCCCAGCCGAAGCCGCCGGTGCGCGTGCCGGTCGCACGGGAGGAGGACGTTCCCGAGGTGACCGAATGGACGGCGCAGGGGCTTCCGCAGCGCCGCAGCCGGGGCCGGGCGCCGCTCGGTTCGCACAACCTGCCGCCGGAGCAGCGCCCGGGGGCGCTCAACGGCCGCACCAACGGCCACGCCGGCGGCGCGGCCAAGGAGGAGCCGGAGCCGGGGCTCTGGCTCGAAGCCTTCACCAAGGGGTTCAACGGCACGGCGCCGGACCCGTCGGCCGATGACGAACCTGATGATGCGTTGGACAAGGGAGATCTCAAGTGATCCAGCAACGGGCGAACTTCGACTGGATGCTCAAGGAGCTGGCCGACGGGGTGCCGCAGGTCCAGCAGATCGTCGTCCTGTCCGCGGACGGCCTGCGCATCGCCCGGCACGGCGGCGACCCCGACGCCGCCGACCGGCTCGCGGCCGCCTGCGCGGGGCTGCAGAGCCTCGCCGCCGCCGTCGCCACGGAAATCCCGTACAGCGAGGGCAAGATGCGCCTCGTCGTCATTGAAGTGGACGGCGGTCTCTTCTATCTGATGGCTGCCGGAACGGGCGCGTACCTCGCGGTGCTCGCCGACGACACGGTCGACGCCGGCCTCATGGGAGCCCGTATGCGTGACCTCGTCATCCGGATCGGAGCCCATCTGACGAGCCCTCCGCGCCATGACGGGCGAACCGTATGAGTCCGCCCCGACGAGAACGGCGACAACCGGAGACGGAGGAGCCGCAGGACCCGGAACGGCTGTACGTCCTGACCGGCGGCCCGGACGGTGCCGAACGGGCTCCGCTCGACCTCGTCACCATGGTTGTCTCCCGCACCGAACCGACGCCGACGGTCCAGCCCGAGCAGGCCGCCATCCTGCGGCTGTGCCAGGCGCCGTTGTCCGTGGCCGAGATCTCGGCGTACCTCAGCCTGCCCTTCAGCGTGGTGACGGCCCTACTGACCGATCTCCTCGCCACCGACCTGGTCGAATCGCGGGCGCCGATCGTCCGCGCGGCGCTGCCGGACCGGTCCCTCCTCGAAGCGGTGATGCATGGACTTCAGAAGCTCTGACACGATCACCGGCCCGCGCAGCGAGGACGTTCTGCCCACCACGGCCACGGCCGCGGTGAAGATCGTCATCGTGGGCGGGTTCGGCGTGGGCAAGACCACGATGGTGGGCTCGGTGAGCGAGATCCGTCCGCTGACCACCGAGGAGACGATGACCGAGGCCGGGGTCGGCGTCGACGACAACCTGGAGGGCAAGACCGCCACCACCGTCGCGATGGACTTCGGCCGGATCAGCATCAGCGACGAGCTGATCCTCTATCTGTTCGGCACACCGGGCCAGGAGCGCTTCTGGTTCCTGTGGAACGGCCTCTTCGAGGGCGCTCTGGGCGCGGTCGTGCTGATCGACACCCGCCGCCTCGAAGTCAGCTTCGACGTGATCGGGCGCCTGGAGGAGCGCGGCGTGCCGTTCGTCGTCGCGATCAACACGTTCCCCGACGCGCCGCGGCACCCCGTCGACGCCCTGCGCACCGCGCTCGACCTGCCCCCGGAAGTGCCGATAGTGGACTGCGACGCGCGAGGGCGCGGGTCCTGCCGCGACGTGCTGCTGACGCTGATGCGCTATCTGCACGCCCTGTCCCTGCAACCGCCGGCCTGACCGCCCCGATCGCCCGATCACTGGAGTGACCGTGACCACCCCCTTCCACCATCTACCCGGAGCGGACGACGGGGCCCTTCCGCCCCCGGGATGCCCGGCCCACGCCATCACCGGAACGGGCCCGGGCGGCCTGCGCCGGCTGTACGGACCGGAACACGAGAGCGACCCGATGGCCGTGTACGAGAAGCTGCGCGCCGAACACGGCCCGGTGGCCCCCGTGCTGCTCAACGACGACGTACCGGCCTGGCTGGTCCTCGGCCACACCGAGAACCTGCACATGACCCGCACCCCGTCGCAGTTCTCCCGCGACTCGCGCCGCTGGCGCCTGGTCGCGGACGGCACCGTCCCCCCGGACCATTCGCTGGCTCCCATCTTCACCTGGCAGCCCATCTGCGTCTTCGCGGACGGCGGGGACCACGAGCGGCTGCGCGGCGCGGTCACCGACAGCATCGCGCGCATCGACACCCGGGGCGTACGCCGCCACATCAACCGGTACAGCAACCGGCTCGTCAACAGCTTCTGCCAGGACGGCAAGGCCGATCTGGTGGGCCGGTTCGCCGAGCACCTGCCGATGATGGTGATGTGCCAGATCCTCGGCATGGCCGAGGAGTACAACGAGCGGATGGTGCAGTCCGCCCGCGACATGATCAAGGGCACGGCGACGGCGAACGCCAGCAACGCCTACGTGATGGGCGTGCTGAGCCGGCACGTGGCCAGGCGCCGGGTGGCGCCCCAGGAGGACTTCACGACCTGGCTCGTGGAGCATCCGGCCGGGCTCACCGACGACGAGGTCAGCCAGCACCTGCGGCTGGTGCTGATCGCGGCGTACGAGACGACCGCGAACCTCATCGCCAACGTCCTGCGCATGGTGCTCACCGATCCGCGCTTCCGCGCCCAGCTCAGCGGCGGGCACATGACGCTGCCCGAGGCCGTCGAGCAGACGCTGTGGGACGAGCCGCCGTTCACCACGATCCTCGGCCGCTGGGCCGTCGGCGACACCGAGTTCGGCGGCCAGCAGATCAAGAAGGGCGACGCCCTGATCGTCGGCATCGCCGCCGCCAACGTCGACCCGGTGGTACGCCCCGACCCGCACGCCTCGATGCAGGGCAACCGCGCCCATCTCGCCTTCAGCGGCGGGCCGCACGAGTGCCCCGGGCAGGACATCGGGCGCGCCATCGCCGACACCGGCATCGACGCGCTGCTGATGCGGCTTCCGGATCTGCAACTCTCGGTCGCGGAGGAGGAGTTGAGGTACCGCAGCGCGCTCATGTCGCGGCACCTCATCGAGCTCCCGGTGAAGTTCGCCGCACGGCCGCCCGAGGTCGACGCGGGCCACCTCACCACGGCCTCGCGCACGACGCCGCAGCCCCGCTGGCGGGTCGACTCGCCGGCACCGGTCGCGGCGAGCGCACCGCAGCCGGCCCGGGTGCCGGGCCCGGCCCCGGAGTCCGCGTCCGTACCGCTTCCCGGCACGGCACGGACACCGGTCATGATTCCGGCTCAGCGCAGGCCGGTGGCACCCAAGCGGCTGTGGCAGGCGGTCACCCGCTGGTGGCGCGGTTACTGACCGCCAGCTGGTCCCACCACCAGGAGATCGTCGGGAGGGGAAGCGGCTCGAAGCTGTCGTCGGCGGGACGCTGCTTCCACCACCCGTCGTCCGCCGGGCCCTCCGGGGCGGACGGCACGCTGTAACGGGGGCAGGTGGAGGCCCAGTCGAGGTGCCCCCGGACGAACTGGCCTAGCCCCTGCACGTACCGGCGCAGACCGCCCTCCGCGTCCCTCAGCACCTGGTCGCGCAGGCGCAGGAAGAGCACCATGACGCGATCCCGCATCGCCACGGCCTCCTGGAGTGCGTGGTGCGGGTCGCAGTCGAGTTCCTGGCACAGCACGTCGACCAGGTTGAGGTTGTCGTCGGCCCGCAGGAGCTCCTTGTTGCGGGAGTAGAGGTCGTTGTCCCAGCTGACCAGCGTCCAGGTGATCTCGGTGAGGGCCCGTACGCGCGGGTCCTCCAGGTCGTGGTCGGGAACGGAGTGTCCGGCGACGATCTCGATCATCGCGGTCGAGGGGGCCATGCCTATGGCCCTCATCCACAGCGTCACATAGTCGTTGAGAGAGGGCAGGTCCGGGTTGCGCCGCCAGGCCGCCTCCCACACCAGTCCCGAGGTGTAGACGCGCATGGCGTCGGTCCAGCGGCGGAGCTGCCGGCGGGAGGCGTACCGCTCCAGTTCCAGTCGCAGGGAGCGCAGCGCCGCCGCGTGCGGCGACTCGTCCGGCTGCTGGACGGTCGGGGCCTCGATGGCCCGCATGATCCGGGACGTCTCCTGCGCGAGCGTGTCCGCGGTGACGTACGCCTCGTCGCACACGCCGTCGTCGAGCGAGAAGAGCACGGCGTGGAACCTGGCCATCAGGGTGAGCGGTTCCAGTTGCCCGTACGGCATGGTGGACGCCGTGAGACCGCCGAAGTCGCAGAGCGCGAGGCGCCGGCGCTGATGATCGTCCGTGTCGAGGCTCTGCTGGAGCATCCAGCGCACCGTCATGTCGTTGAGTACCTCGGCCGACGGATGAACGGCGGGCGGCACCGGGCAGTAGAAGGGCGCCCTCGGTAACTGCCGGCCCAGTCGACTTGGCGAGATTACGTTCATGTTCGGCCTCCTGTTGAGTGCCCCGCGTGCGCTGGGGCGTATATGCCCATGTCCGACCAGCAATAACAATGCAACTGGCCGATGCCTAAACCAAGTTGATCGCAAGTTGCCCAAAGTTGCAGAAGTCCGCTTTCACCGCTGTGCCGGGGGTTCTCACGGGTTATGACGCCGACTGACGCATCAGTCAGTACCTCATCACTCGACCTGTCGCGGTCTCGCGCAAGGGCACATGCGTTGAGCCCGTTGCGGTCCTCTCAACGCACGGGTACGGTGGCCGACCATGCGTCCGGATCCCGCAAGTCGAGTCGGCGACTCCGACGGTGAGGTCGCGGCGCGCGTGCGTCGGGTGATCGACACCGCGGGTGTGAGCCAGCGCGAGTTCGCCCGACGGATCGTCATGGAACCGTCGAAACTGTCCCGTTCGCTCAGCGGAACGCGCCGGTTCACAGTGGCCGAATTGGCACGTATCGCCGATACCGCCGACATGGACGCGGCCTGGCTTCTGGGGACCCGTACCGAGGCCGCCGCGAGGCCCTCCGCCGTACGACGCGACCGCGCCTCGGCCGCCAGCGCTCCCGCGGGCGGCAGGCCGCTCCAGATCGTCCGGGAGACCGTGCGGCTCATCGCGGAACGCGGCTTCCACGCGGTACGGGTCGCCGACATCGCCGAGGCCTGCGCCACCAGCACCGCCGCCATCCACTACCACTTCCCGGGCCGCGACGAACTGCTGGAAGCGGCCGTGCGCTGGTGCGTGGACGAGGACTCCGCCCACCGCGCGGCCCACATCGCCGACGCGGAGGACGCGGCGGAGGCACTGCGCCGGCTCATCGAGCTCCGGACGCCGTACACCCGCCACCGGCGATGGCAGTGGGGCGTCTGGCTCGACCTGTGGGCGGAGGCGGCCCGCTGCACCGCCGTTGGCCGGCTGCACACCGCGTACCACCACCAGTGGCGCGCCCTGGTCGCCGACGTCCTGCGACGCGGCGTCGAGCAGGGCGTGTTCCGCCCCACGACGGACCCGGACGCCGACGCGCTGCGGCTGACCGCGCTGATCGACGGGCTGGCCGCGCAGGTCCTGGCCGCCGCACCGGGTGCCGGGCCCGGCACGAGCCCCGACGCCATGCGGACGGCGCTGCTCGCCTACGTGGACGCCACCTTGGCCGTACCGGGGCCCTGCCCCAAGGGCTGAACGCCGCCTCCCCTACACCAGCCCGCGCGGCCCTATGCCCCCGGGCCCGGATCGGGCCTGACCGGCTCCAGGATGCCCGCACGGGCGGCTTCGAGCTGGGCGGCGAACGCGACGCCCAGGAACAGGGCGATCCCGGTGAGGTTCGCCCAGAGCATCAGGGCGACGAAAGCGGTGAGCGGACCGTAGACCGCGCCGAAGGAACCGCTCTTGGCGACGTACAGGGCGAGCAGCCAGGTCGCCGCGACCCACAGCACCAGGTGGACGGCGGAGCCGACGGCGAGCCAGGTGTAGCCCGGCTGGTCGCGGCGGGGCGCCCAGCGGAAGATCACCGCGGACGCCAGCAGGGCGAGCAGCACCCCCACCGGGACCTGCAGGGGCCCCCACAGGCCGAGCAGGGACTCGGGCCACCCCAGCGCCTCGACCAGCGAATCCCCCACGGCCTCTCCGGCGACGAGTGCCAGGAAGCCGAGCACCATCGGCATGCCGGCCCCAAGGGCCAGCAGGAGGCTCCGCCCGTACTTCGCGTGGAAGGGCCGGTCTCGCTCGATCCCGTAGATCCGGTTGCTGCCCCGCTCGATCTGCCCCATGGCCGAGGTGAGGTTGAGTACGGCGAAGCCGAGCCCGAGCCACATCGCGACGGCGATCGACGTACTGCCGCCGGCGCTGCGCCGGGTGTCCGCCAGGGCCTCTTCCACCAGCTCGTTGCTCGCACCCGGCACGATGTGGCCGAGCGTCAGCTCCACGACCCGCCCCACGCTGTCGGTGTGCACACTCGCGGCGACGCCCACCAGCGCGATGGCGAAGGGCACTATGCCGAGCACCACCTGGAAGGCCAGCGAACGCGCGTGGCTGAAGCCGTCCGCGTACCGGAAGCGAGCGAAGGCGTCGAGGAACAGCTTGCGCCCCCCGTAGTGCCGCAGAGCGGTCAGGGCTTCGTCGCCGGAGAGCTCCTCCCCGATCATGTCCCGAGTCTGGGGGACATGCACCACAGTTCCCATCGAACGCCCGCTTCCTTCAAATGTTCCGTACGCGAAAGAGAATACGGTCCCCGAACGCAAAAAAGCCCCGGCCCCTGGACATAAGTCCAGGGGCCGGGGCATAAAATTTGTTCGGCGGCGTCCTACTCTCCCACAGGGTCCCCCCTGCAGTACCATCGGCGCTGAAAGGCTTAGCTTCCGGGTTCGGAATGTAACCGGGCGTTTCCCTAACGCTATGACCACCGAAACACTATGAAGATATCGAACCGGAGTTGGCACAGTTCGTTACTTCAGAACTAACACAGTGGACGCGAGCAACTGAGGACAAGCCCTCGGCCTATTAGTACCAGTCAGCTCCACCCGTTGCCGGGCTTCCACATCTGGCCTATCAACCCAGTCGTCTACTGGGAGCCTTAACCCCTCAA
>NZ_VBVX01000735.1 GCF_005981925.1 Streptomyces albidochromogenes | reverse complement strand
CACCAGCAGGCACCCGGCGTCCCGGAGTCCGGCCAGGACACCTCCGGCGCATACGGCTACCCGCAGCAGCAGCCCGCTCCCGCCGCACCGCAGTCCGGCCAGGACACCTCCGGCGGATACGGCTACCCGCAGCAGGCTCCGGCCCAGCAGCCCTCGGCCCCGGCCCCCCAGGCGCCGGCCCCGGCGGCCGTTCCCGCTCCCGGTTTCCCCGTACTGCGTCCGGTCGGCGAGGCCGCGCAGGACGACGCGCCCCAGGCTGCGGCCCCGGAGGCGGACGTTCCCGGGCAGGAGGAGCAGGCGCAGCCCGCTCAGCAGATCCCCGAGCCCAACTACGCCGCCGCCGACGCCGAGGCCGCGGCACTCTTCGGCAGCCCGGACGACGACGAGGAAGCCGCGCGGGAGCCGGGCGGCGAGGCCGCGACGGCCGAGGCCGAGCACGACGGCGAGGCAGGCGCCGCCCCGGCGGACACCGAGGCCGAAGGCGACGACGGCGAGGCCGCGCAGGAGCCCGGCGCCGCGCCGGCGGCCCCCGCAC
>NZ_VBVX01000734.1 GCF_005981925.1 Streptomyces albidochromogenes | reverse complement strand
GCAGTGGGGACCCCGCCCTCCGGCCGGCGGCCCGCCGCCCCCGGGCCGGCCGGGACCGGCCGGCGGGCGCCGGATCTGGCCCTGGGTCCTGCTCGGGACGCTGCTGCTGTTCACCGGCGGCTGCATCGCCGTCATCGCCACGATCGCCACGGTGGTCGACGACGAGTCGACCCGGACCGTCAAGGTGCGCTACGCCGTGACGGGCGACGCCAGGGGTGTCACCATCGCGTACACGACCTGGCGGGACGGCGACGCCTCCTCGAACACCGTCACCGACGCACGCCTCCCCTGGCGCCAGGAAGTCGACACGACCGGCCTGGTCAAGGGCGGCTCACTGATCGTCACCACCGGAGCCTCGGGCGGCACGGCCACCTGCTCGGTGACGGTGGACGGGAACGAACCGAGGACCGCCACCGCCACCGGCAGATTCGCGACCGCCACCTGCGACGACTTCTGACCCGAGAACAGCCCGTCACCACCCCGCCCCTCCCCGCGCCCTTCTTGCCGCCGGGAGGGGCGGGGTGGTGACGGGCTGTTC
>NZ_VBVX01000733.1 GCF_005981925.1 Streptomyces albidochromogenes | reverse complement strand
ATCGGCGCCCTCCTGGTCGTCCTCGGCCACCTGACGACCGAGGAACTCGCCGCCTACACCGTCGCCGGCCTCTTCGGCGTCTGGACCAACGGAAGGCGAACCCCGTAGGAGGCACTGCCGGAGGCGGCGAGAACCAGGGCACGGAGTTCACATGGCCCTGATAAGCCTTGTAGGGCCAGGGCGGCAAACCCCCGCTCGGGTCGATCACACCGGAAGGCCGGCCCGTGGCGGGCAAGCCCAAGAGGGCTCCCTGGGCGCCCCCTTCGAAAGCCCCTTGGGAACCCTC
>NZ_VBVX01000732.1 GCF_005981925.1 Streptomyces albidochromogenes | reverse complement strand
CCGCAGGGACCGGGGAGGCGCGCTTCGTGTCCGGGGACGGCGAAGCGGCCGACATGGACGGCGAAGCGGCCGGTGTGGATGACGAAGCGGCCGGTGTGTATGACGAAGCGGCCGGCATGGAGGGGGCGGCGGCCGGTAGGGACGGTGAGCCGGCCGACGGCGACGGAAAAGCGGCCGCCGGGAGCGGTGAGGCGGCCGGCAGCGACGGGAAACCGGCCGGCGGGTCCGGGAAACCGGCCGGCGGCGCGAGGCGCCGGTGGTGGCGGCTGGGGCGGGGTGAGCGGCGCGGGCTGGACGGTGCGGCGGACAGCGGCGTGGGCGCCGCGTCGTGGTGGCGGCCCGGCGGCGCCGGGAGGGACGACGATCCGTACGACGGCGAAGCCGACTTCCTGCCCGTCGGCGACCCCGACGCCACGGTCGGCGCCGACTGGCACGAGAGCGGATCGCGCGAGGTCAGATGGGCGGCCCTGAAGGAGGCGTCCGGCGGACTGATGGCCGACTTTCCCGCCGTCGTCCCCGGCCCCCAGCCCGAGCGGTCGCCGGA
>NZ_VBVX01000731.1 GCF_005981925.1 Streptomyces albidochromogenes | reverse complement strand
CCGATGAAAAATATGATGATGTCAATAATGATCCACCAGATGGGGGTTATGGATGGGTGTCAGCATTCTGTGCTATGTTGGCAGCATTTTCGACCTGGGGTTCTAATGCTGGTTACGGAGTTTTCTTGAACTATTATTTGTCATCAAATTCATTTCCCGAGGCTACTCCATATGATTATGCCTTAATTGGCGGGATCGTAGTGTTTCTAGCACAAGTGCTAGCCCCTCTCAGTGTGTTAGGATATAAAATGTTTGGTTTTCATAACCTTAGTTTCTGTGGTATTTTCATACAAACTAGTGGGTATATCCTTGCATCTTTCGCGACTAAACTTTGGCAAGTATATTTGACTCAATGGGTTTTGGTTGGCTTATCTTTCCTGATGATTTTTATACCACCTACCCTTATATTGCCTACATATTTCAAGAAATATAGGGCATTTGCTATGGGAATTGCGGTCTCTGGCGGTGGACTTGGCGGTATAGTATTTTCGTTATCCGTCAACAAGCTTATCCAACAAACGGGAGACCTGAAATGGGCACTAAGAATG
>NZ_VBVX01000730.1 GCF_005981925.1 Streptomyces albidochromogenes | reverse complement strand
CTATTAATACCATTCCTCATATATATCACCCCATCTATCTAAACCCTTCTTCCATTTCTTCTTCTAATACCCAATCAAATTCTCCCTCATTAATCACCACTCCTTCATTAATATACTTTCATCTTAACACCGCTTCTAATAAATAACACCTTCTCTTATAAAACTCATCTAATACTATCTACTCAAATAAAATTCATATTTTCTCTCATTCATTCTCTTTACCTTCCCCCTAATTACATACATCTATATACTACTCCTATCCTATCACTCCCTTCGCCATTCTCCAAATCCCCATAATACAAATCCTCATCCCAACTCTCTTAATTATTCTCATCCATCACATAAAAAATATATTTTCAATTCCTCATCCCTCTCTAACTAA
>NZ_VBVX01000729.1 GCF_005981925.1 Streptomyces albidochromogenes | reverse complement strand
ACCTTCGTCACCCCGCCCGAGGGCGCCCGGGCGTCGGCCATCGCGTAGACCTGCCCGGTCACCAGCACCAGCCCGATCCCGGCGAGCATCCCCTGCACGGCCGCGACCGAGACGCGGAACCACCGCCCGAGCCGCAGCGCGCCCATCGCCACCTGCACCGACCCGGCGGCCAGCACCAGCACCCCCAGGGCCCCGACGCCGTACCGCTGCACGGCTTCGTACACGAGCACCGTGAGCCCGGCCGCCGGGCCGCTGACGTGCAGGCTGCTGCCGGGGAGCGCTCCCGCCACGAGCCCGCCGACGATGCCGGTGACCAGACCGAGTTCGGCCGGTACGCCGGAGGCGACGGCGACCCCCACGCACAGCGGCACGGCGACGAGGAAGACGACGAGCGAGGCGGTGAGGTCGGTCCGGCGCAACGACAGGCAACGCAAAAGGCACCTCCGTCTGGTGGCGAATCACGCCAAACCTCATGTCTCGTACGGGAGTTGGACATCCCAGGACTTTCCGCGACCCACCCGTGCCCACCGCAGTGCGAAGGAGGCGGATGCTCCG
>NZ_VBVX01000078.1 GCF_005981925.1 Streptomyces albidochromogenes | reverse complement strand
GTTCCGGGGCAGCCGGGAGGTCGTCGTCCGGGGCGGCCGGGGTCACGACCCGCGTCGGCTCCGGGGACGTCGGCGGGCTCGCGGGGGGCCGCGCGGTCACCTGGGTCGGTTCGCGGGGCGGCGCGTCCTCGGCGGCGGGGGACGAGGAGGTCGCGTACGTGGCGAGGCGCGTCCCGTCGCAGTGCACCCACCGCTCGTGCTCCGCGTCGTACAGCCACACCGCCTCGCCGTCGACCACCATCCCCACCCGCAGTCCGCGGGTGCGCCGGTGGAAGCCCTGGCCGTCCGTGCGGCCCGCCGTGAGGTCCTCCGCCGCCCGCCGGTACTGGCTCAGGGACTCCTCCACCCGGGCCAGCAGCGGCCGCGGGTCCGCCGTACGGGCCATCGGCTGCCCGGCCGCCGGCGGGTCCCCCGGTACGGACAGCAGCAGGCGCCCGTCGACCCAGGCCGACCAGCCGTTGGCACAGAGGATCTGGCCCCAGTCCCCCCGCCGGTCGATCAACCGCACCGGGAGCAGCGGGTCGAGCGGCTCCGTCGGCAGGGACACGTCCGGTTCCTCCCAGGCGGGCAGCCCGTCCTGGGGGACGACATGCGTGGGACGGAAGTCCGGAGTCGTCATGGGCCCCCGTTCTACTTCCGCATGATGGCGGGCTCGTGCCGCCGCAGCAGCTTCGCGACGATGTACGCGAACACGGCCGACAGCACCACCAGCATGCCCATGTTGAGCAGCCAGACGCCCACGGAATGCCCGAACAGCGGGTCCGCCGTCAGCTCCCCCGGGACGATGTCCCCCAGCCCGATGGTGCCGGCCATCGCGCCCAGCGCCCACCGCGAGGGGACCAGCCACGCCAGCTGCTCGACCCCGGCGACCCCGTCCAGCTTCAGCAGCGCGCCGCAGAACACGACCTGGACGATGGCGAGGAGGACCAGCAGCGGCATGGTGACCTCCTCCTTGCGCACCAGGGCGGACACCAGGAGTCCCAGCATCATCGCGGTGAACGCCAGCATCGCCACGGCCACCGTGATCTCCACCAGGGGCGGCATCAGCACCCCTTCGCCGCCCGGCGCGCTCAGATCGACGCCGACCAGGGCCACCAGGGTCAGGACGACTGCCTGGAGGATCGTGATCGTGCCGAGGACCACGACCTTGGACATCAGGTACGCCGATCTGGAGAGCCCGACGGCCCGCTCCCGCTGGTAGATCGTCCGTTCCTTGACCAGCTCCCGCACCGCGTTGGCGGCGCCCGTGAGCACACCGCCGACACAGAGGATGAGCAGGGCGTTCATCGCGGTTTCCTGCGTCAGCTTCGAGCCGGCCAGGGCCCGTGCCATGGCGCCCATGACGAACGGCAGCGCGATCATGATGGCCAGGAAGGTACGGTCCGCGCTCAGCGCGGCCGCGTACCGCCGCACCAGCGTCCTCAGCTGCGCGCCGCGGCTGCGCGTGCGGGCCGGGGGCCCGACGACGGCGGGCGTCGTGGGGGCCTGCGGCAGATGCGGCTGCGCGGTGGCGTTGGTGACGTACTGCCGGCGGAACGGAGACTCGGCGTACTCGCCCGCCCAGTCGCGCGAGCGGTCGTTCTCGAAGGCCTCGAACGCCTCCGGCCACTGCTCGAAGCCGAAGAAGGCGAGCGCGTCCTCCGGCGGCCCGTAGTAGGCGATCTTGCCGCCGGGGGCCAGCATCAGCAGCCGGTCGCACACGTCGAGGCTGAGCACGCTGTGGGTGACGACGATGACCGTACGGCCGTCGTCGGCGAGGCCGCGCAGCATGTGCATCACCGAGCGGTCCATGCCCGGGTCGAGTCCGGAGGTCGGCTCGTCGAGGAACAGGAGCGACGGCTTCGTCATCAGCTCCAGGGCCACGCTGACCCGCTTGCGCTGCCCGCCGGACAGGCTGTGGATCGGCTGGGACGCCCGCTGTTCGAGGCCCAGTTCGCCGATGACCTCGGTCACCCGCGCCTGCCGCTCCTTCTTCGCGGTGTCCTCGGGGAAGCGCAGTTCGGCGGCGTACCCGAGGGCCCGCCGCACGGTCAGCTGGGAGTGCAGGATGTCGTCCTGCGGTACGAGACCGATGCGCTGACGCAGCTCGGCGTAGTCCCGGTACAGGTCGCGGCCGTCGTACAGGACCGTGCCGTGGTCGGCCGGGCGCAGCCCGGTGAGGGCGTTGAGCAGCGTGGACTTGCCGGCGCCGCTCGGCCCCACCACCGCGAGCAGGCACTTTTCGCCGACGGGGAAGGTGACGTGGTCGAGGAGCGTCTTGCGGCCCTTGTCGACCGACACCGCCAGGCCCTGTACGTCGAGCGACACCTCACCGGTGTCGACGAACTCCTGCAGCGTGTCGCCGACCAGGCAGAACGCGGAGTGCCCGATGCCGACGATGTCACCGGGGGAGACCTCGGCGACGGAGACGGGCTGGCCGTTGAGGAAGGTGCCGT
This sequence comes from Streptomyces albidochromogenes, assembly GCF_005981925.1. GTDB lineage: Bacteria > Actinomycetota > Actinomycetes > Streptomycetales > Streptomycetaceae > Streptomyces > Streptomyces albidochromogenes. The sequence continues at coordinate 21,100 of NZ_VBVX01000078.1, read as the reverse complement.
TGTGGCTGCCGAGGTCGGCTATCTCGTACGTGCCGTCGGGGCGGGTCCGCAGCTCGGCGTGGCGGCGCGAGACGATCAGGTCGTCGACGACCAGGTCGTTGTCGGCGGCGCGGCCGATGCGCACGGTGCGGGCCGGCAGCGGCCGTACGGTGGTCGGCTGCCGGAAGGTGCCCGTCGCGGCCGGCATGGACACCGAGGACGGGCGTTCGGGCGCCGGCGGTGGGAGCCCGTGCCCCACGAGCACGGCGCGCGGCCCGTCCGCCGGGCTGCCGAAGCGGATGACGCTGCCGGGGCCGACGTCCCATTCGTGGATCCGTCTGCCTTCGGCGTACGTGCCGTTGGTGCTGTGCTCGTCCTCGAGGGTCCAGTGGTCCGCCTCGGGCCGGAGCACCGCGTGATGCCATGACACGCGCGCGTCGTCGATGACGATGTCGCTCAGAGGGTCGCGCCCGACGTGGTAGTCCCGGCTCGGACTGATCAGCGTCGAGCCCGCCTCAGTTTCGAGGACGAGCTCGGGCGCGGTCGGCGCGACAGGCCGGTCACCCATGCGTCAATTCTAGCCGTGGGTACCGGTTTTCGCCGCTCGGGAGCCGGGGCGCGAAGGGGCGCGCGACATGAGGGGGCCCCGGCCGTGGGGCCGGGGCCCGGGCTTGCGGCCGGCTCGGTGGTGTCAGCCCATCGGGCCGACGTTCCTGTCACCGCGGCCGCGGCCGCGTGAGCGGGACGAGCCGGAGCTGTCGCTCTTCATGGCGGCCATGGCCACGGCGAGCAGCAGGGCCACGCAGCCGACGATCACGTTGCTGACAACGCTGCGCGTGGTGTCGACGTTGCCGGACACGACCCATGGGGCGACGATCGTCCATGCGCCGATGGCGGCGGCGGCCCAGGCCATGGCGTGGGTCCGCTCGTACGCCGGGCCGAACCCGCCCATGCACAGGGCGTAGGCGACACCGGTGATCAGGTTGCACACGGCGAGCGTCGTGAGGCCGTTGAACCCGACGATCCACGGCGACGCCGCGAGGTACAGACCCGTGAGGAGGGCCAGGGTCTCGATCGCCTGGGCTCGCGGCGTGGCGGTGGCCCGCTCGAACCGGGACCGCATCTCGGCGACATCGGGGTGCTGCTCAATGCTGGGATGAGTGGTCATGACAGGCTGCCTCCACTTAAGAGAGCCCTTATGTGCCCTTTACGTCCTAATTAACGCCCTTTAGTTCATTCTGGTCAATGGGTCGACCTGGGCCGGAACGGGCGCTGGCTACGCTGGGCCCGTGTTCACCTCCCAGGGCCCCACCTTCCGTGAGCTGACCGTGCAGGCTCTCTCCTCGATCGAGCGCGGCTACGACCTGCTGGCCCCGAAGTTCGATCACACGCCCTTCCGCACCCCCGACCGCATCCTGGACGCGGTCGCCGGCGCCCTGGCGCCCCTCGGCCCGTTCGGCGCCGGTCTCGACGTCTGCTGCGGCACCGGCGCGGGCGCGCGGGTGCTGCGCCCGCTGTGCCGGGAGCGGGTCACCGGGGTCGACTTCAGCGCCGGGATGCTGGCCGCCGCCCGGGAGGCGTTCGACGACGGCCGGGAGCCGGCGGCTCAGTGGGTGCGGGCGGACGCCCGCGCCCTGCCGTTCACCGGGGAATTCGACCTGGCGGTGAGCTTCGGGGCGTTCGGGCACTTCCTGCCGGCCGAGCGGCCCGCGCTGTTCGCCGGAGTCCACCGGGCGCTGCGTCCCGGCGGACTCTTCGCCTTCCCCGTCGGGGCGCCCCCGCGCGTCGGCTCACCGCTGTACTGGACGCTGCTCGGCTTCGACTCCGCCATGCGCGTGCGCAACGCGCTGTGGCGGCCGAGGTTCGTCATGTACTACCGGACGTTCCCGCTGGGAGGCGTGCTGGACGACCTGGCCGGAGCCGGGTTCCAGGTGCGGTCGCAGGCCCTGGAGGAGTTCGGCCGGCGTACCGACGGGAGCCCCCACTGGCGGCTGCTGGTGGCCCGCAAGGCGTGAGCGGGGGGATCAGTACCCCTTGGGCGGCCGGTCCGGATCGGCCTGCTGGACCCGTTCGGCGAAGTTGGACCCGGACTGGTTGACGCCGTACCTCGCCCGCACGTAGTTGATCGTGGCGCACATGCAGGCCACCACGTCGTACGGAGTGGTGGCCGTGCCCTCCTGGTGATACGCGGCGAACGTCGGGGGAATGCACTGTGTCGCGCCGCGCGAGCAGTTGCGCGGGTGCCCGTCCGCCACGACCGGGCCGTGCGCGTTGGAGTCGCCGGTGTTGACCCGCCACCGCGGGTGGTTGGAGGCGGACTCGCGCAGCGCGATCGTGGCGAGCGCCGGTACGCCGTACTCCGGGTCCATGCCGGTGAGTTCGCAGGCGCGCCGGGCGTACGCGCGCATGGCGGCCTCTCCTGATGCGTCGTCGGGGTCCTGGTAGGTGACCTCACTCAGGTCCATGGGTGTCCCCTCTTGCCGCCGTTCGCGGCGGACGTTCTCTCCTGACCGGTTTCCTACCCATGTCGCCGATGACCTAGGCGACCCGTTCCGGCGGGAAGTCGTGTGGTTTCGCCCCCCGTTGTGAAGTGGCATTCCGTAATGAGCGTGTGACACCAGCGAATCTGCACATCGAATGCGCAGGCGGCACAGCCTCTTCAAATACTCACACCTGCGCTGACCTGCGGATATGCGTGTCTGCGCAGGAATGTCCACATCGGGCCCGGGCGTGGTGAAGGCTCTGTCGCATTCAGCTCGGGTGATCCCGTGAAGAACCTGTCACCAAGTCATGGACGGCCGTGCACGTCACGGTAATTCCGGGCGGAGATGTGCCCGGACGAGCAAAGTCCCGACTGGCTGCCCAACGCGCTTACGTGCTTTGATCCTTCGCACTGAGGCCTATCCGTCAGGGGCGGTCCCGGTCATTTCGAATATTCACCGCGAAGGGAAACTCGCATCATGAACTTCTCCCAGGTTGCGACCCAGGAAATCTCCGACAACGACCTGGACAACGTGTCCGGCGGCCTCCTCGGCGGCGTGGTCGGCAACGCCACCGGCGTCCTCAACTCCGTCGTCCCCGTCTCGGGCACCGTCGGCTCCGCCCTCGGCACCGTCGAGGGCGTCACCGGCCTCAACACGGGCGCGGTCACGGGCATCGCCACCGCCACGGTCGCCGGCGTCTGAGTTCGCCCTGCGCCGCCCCGCGGCGCGGTCACCAGCGGTGACTACGGCCCGTCGGCTCCCCCTCCTTGCCGACCGGCCGGGTCGTACGCCCCCGGACCCACCCCGGGCCCGGGGCGTACGGCCGCCTCGAATTCCCGGCAGCCGAGCGCTGCCGGCTCCATGCGGTCGGCCCATTGTGGTTGAGGGAAGAGTGTCGTGCAGTTCCGCCAACAGGCGCTTTCCAAGCTGCAATCGCCCGAGGAAATAGATCTGCCGGTGCGATTCGCCCGGCCTCAGGGCCTGCTTGTTCTGACCGTCACGGTCGTCGTCATGATCGCCTCGGCCGTCTGGGCCGTCAAAGGCACCGTCTCCTCCACGGTCGCCGCCCCCGGCATCCTCACCCACGCCCAGGGAAGTTACGTCCTGCAGAGCCCCGTCGCCGGCCAGGTCACCGCCGTCCTCGCCGAGGAGGGCGAGCGGGTCTCCGCCGACGCGCCCCTGCTCAAGGTCCGTACCGCCCGGGGCGACACCGTCGTGCGCACCATCGCGGCGGGCCGGCTGACGACGCTCGTCGCCGCCATCGGTTCCGTGGTGACCACCGGAGCGGACGTGGCGGCGGTCGAACGCGTGAAGAACGCCGGCGACCCCCTCATGGCCATGCTGTACGTACCGGCCGAACGCGGCTCCACCGTGCCCGTCGGCGCTGCCGTCGACCTGACCGTCCAGTCCGTCGCGGCGCAGCGGTACGGCGTACTGCGCGGCCGGGTCCAGGCCGTCGGCAGGACCGCCCAGACCCGCCAGCGCATCACCGCCTTCCTCGGCAGCGGCCAGCTCGGCGAGGAGTTCTCCCGGCAGGGCCAGCCCGTGTCCGTGCTCGTACGGCTGGAGCGGTCCGGCGCCTCGAAGTCGGGCTACGCCTGGTCGACCTCCCAGGGGCCGCCGTACGCCGTCGAGTCCATGACCCTCGCCACCGGCTCCGTGCACCTCGCCGAGCAGCGCCCGATCGACTGGCTGCTTCCGTGACCCCACCGCACCCCTCGGCGGCGCCGCCGCAGCCGCAGTTGCCCCCGCCGGGCCGCCGCAGGCACCGCCCCGAGCCCGCCACCGGCGGCCGCCGCCGCGCGCGGCCCGCACCGGTCAAGAAGCGCAAGGCGGTGCGCACGCCCACGGTCCTCCAGATGGAGGCGGTGGAGTGCGGCGCCGCCGCGCTGGCCATGGTCCTCGCCCACTACGGCCGCCATGTGCCGCTCGAAGAGCTCCGCATCGCGTGCGGCGTCTCGCGCGACGGCTCACGCGCCAGCAATCTGCTGAAGGCCGCCCGCGGCTACGGTCTCCAGGCCAAGGGCATGCAGATGGAATCGGCGGCCCTCGCCGAGGTCCGGGCGCCCGCCATCCTCTTCTGGGAGTTCAACCACTACGTCGTCTACGACGGTACGGGGCGCAGGTTCGGCCGCCGGGGCGTGCACATCAACGACCCCGACAAGGGCCGCCGGTTCGTCCCCTCGGAGGACTTCGACACCAGCTTCACGGGCGTTGTCCTCGTCTTCGAACCCGGCGAGTCCTTCCGGCGCGGCGGCCGCAGGCCCGGTGCGATGAGCGCCGTCCCCGCCCGCATGCGCGGAACCACCGGCACCCTGCTCGCCGCGCTGCTCGCCAGCCTGCTGCTGGTCGCCGTCGGGGCGGCGGTGCCCGCGCTGAGCCGTACGTACATCGACATGTTCCTCATCGGTGAGCAGACGTCGATGCTGGGGCCCCTGTTCGCCTCGATGGCGGCCATGGTGGCGCTCACCGCCGTACTGACCGGGCTCCAGCAGGCGAACCTGCTGCGCGGACGCATCATCTCCTCCACCCTCAGCAGCGCCCGCTTCCTGCGGCACCTGCTGCGGCTGCCCGTCACCTTCTTCGCGCAGCGCAGTCCGGCCGACCTCGTCCAGCGCCTCCAGTCCAACGACGCCGTCGCCGAGACGCTGGCACGCGACCTCGCGGCCGCGGGGGTGGACGGGGTGGTCGTGATCCTCTACGCCCTCCTGATGTGGACGTACGACCCCCAATTGACGCTTGTCGGCGTCGTCGTCGCGCTGCTCAACGTCGTCGCCATGCGCGTCGTGATCCGGCTGCGCGCCACCCACACGCAGAAGCTGCGCGCGGACAGCGCCCGGCTGACCAACACGTCGTACACCGGCCTCCAGCTGATCGAGACGATGAAGGCGACCGGCGGCGAGAACGGGTTCTTCCGCCGCTGGGCCGGACAGCACGCGACCACCCTGGACGTGCAGCAGCGCCTCGGCGTGCCGAGCGCGTTCCTGGCGGTCGTCGCGCCCACGCTCGCCACCCTCAACAGCGCGCTGATCCTGTGGATCGGCGGCCTGCGGGCCGTGGAGGGCCACATCTCCGTCGGTCTGCTCGTCGCCTTCCAGGCGCTGGTGGCGCGCTTCACCGCGCCGATCAGCCGCCTCAACGGCGTGGCGGGACGCATCCAGGACTTCGCCGCCGACGTGGCCCGGCTGAAGGACGTCGAGAGCTTCCCGGTCGACGTTCTCTACTCGCGCCGCGAGCCGGACGAAAGCACGCGCAGGCTCACGGGGCACGTGACCCTCACCGACATCACCTTCGGCTACAGCCCGCTGGACACACCGCTGCTCACCGGGTTCTCACTGGCGGTGGGCCCCGGGCAGCAGGTCGCCCTCGTCGGCGGGTCGGGCAGCGGCAAGTCGACCGTCTCCCGGCTGATCTCCGGGCTCTACACCCCCTGGGAGGGGACGATCCGCATCGACGGGCAGCGGCTGGAGGACATCTCCCGCAGCGCGCTGGCCGCCTCCGTCTCCTTCGTCGACCAGGACGTCTTCCTCTTCGAGGGCACCGTCCGGGACAACGTCGCGCTCTGGGACCCCTCCATCCCGGACGAGGCCGTCGTCACCGCCCTCCAGGACGCCGCGCTGTACGACGTGATCGCGCGGCGCCCCGACGGCATCCACGGCCGCGTCGAGCAGGACGGCCGCAACTTCTCCGGCGGGCAGCGGCAGCGCCTGGAGATCGCCCGCGCGCTGGTCAGGCGGCCCAGCGTCCTCGTACTCGACGAGGTGACGAGCGCCCTGGACGCCGAGACCGAGCGGGTCATCATCGACAACCTGCGGCGGCGCGGCTGCGCCTGCGTCGTCATCGCCCACCGGCTGAGCACGGTGCGCGACAGCGACGAGATCGTCGTGCTCGACCACGGCGCGGTCGTCGAACGCGGCCGCCACGAAGACCTGGTCGCCGCCGGCGGGGCGTACGCCGAGCTGGTCAAGGAGCACTGACATGTCGTCCGTACCGCCGCCCACCGTCGAGAGCGCGCCCCAGGGGGCCGACGCGGTCACCTACGCGCTCGGCGGCCTCGGCGCGCCCGTCGACTGCGCCGGACTGCGCAGCCTGGCGCTGGAGGGGCCGCAGGTGCTGTGGCTCGTCGTCGGTGGGGCCCTCGACCTGTTCGCCGTCGACGCCGTCCAGCAGGGCCACTGGCACTTCCTCGGCCGCCTCGAAGCGGGGACGCTGCTGCTCGGCCCCGTGGATGGCCCGCAGCACACCCTGCTCGGCCGGCCGTCGCAGGACTGCGTGCTGCGGCGGATCCCGCTGCGGGAGCTGCACCGGCAGCCGCAGTACGCCGAGAGCTACGGCCATGGGTACGGGGACGCCGGCGCGGCGTACGAGAGCCCGCTCGACCACGCCTTCGCGCTCGGCGTCGGACGCGGCCTGGGCGTCCTCTTCCAGGCCCCGCTGGACGGCCGGCCGGACATCGAGGGGCCGGTGGCCGACGACGACGTCCTGTGGATGCCGGTCTCGCCCGGCAGTGTGCAGTACGGCGCCTCCTACGGCCACGAGGCGGCCGGCGATCTGCTGATCGAGACCGCGATGTGGCAGCGGCTGGTGAACCAGCAGTACCGGCTGCTGTCCGCCGTCGACCAATGGATCGAGGACCTGGAGCGCGCCCACGAGGACCGCACGGCGGCCGGCATCAAGGCCGGCGCGGCGGTGCGCGAACGGGCGGACCAGGCCCTGGTCGCCTCCATCGGCCGCCCCGACCGGTCCGGACGCGGTACGGCTGCCACCGACCGCGCCGGCGACGACGCGACCTTCGCCGTCTGCCGCCGGGTGGCCGAGGCCGCCGGCATCACCCTCACCGAGCCGCCGAAGGGCGGCGCGGCCGACGACCGCGTCACCCCCGTCGAACGCATCGCGCTGCACTCCCGGGTCCGCACCCGCGACGTACGGCTCGACGGGCGCTGGTGGCGGGCGAACTCCGGGCCGCTGGTCGGGCACCGGGCGAAGTCCGGCGCGCCCGTCGCGCTGGTGTGGCGGCGCGGGGGGTACGAGGCGCTCAACCCGGCCTCGGGCCTGCGGATCCGGGTCGGCAAGGACAACGCGGACGATTTCGAGCCGCGCGCGGTCATGTTCTACCGGCCCCTGCCCGAAGCGTCCATGACCCCGTGGCGGCTGCTGCGCTTCAGCCTTCGCGACACCCGCCTCGACCTGCGCAACCTGTTCCTGAGCGGTCTGGTGACGGTCGGCCTCGGCGGTCTCGTCCCGATCGCCACCGGCCAGGTGCTCGGCGTGTACGTACCGAACGCCGAGAGCGGCCTCATCGTCCAGGTCTCCCTGGCCGTCATGATCACCAGCATCGTCACGGCGTCGTTCATGCTGCTGCAGAACCTCACCATCCTCCGGATGGAGGGCCGCGTCGAGGCAACCCTCCAGCCCGCCGTCTGGGACCGGCTGCTGAGGCTGCCGACGAGGTTCTTCACCGAGCGCTCCACCGGGGAACTGGCGAGCGCCGCCATGGGCGTCAGCGCGATGCGCAGGGTGCTGTCCGGTCTGGGTCCGGTGGCCGTGCAGGCGAGCACCGTGGGCGCCATGAACGTCGTGCTGCTGTTCTGGTTCAGCGTGCCGCTGGCGCTGGCGGCCCTCGCCATGCTGGTGGTCATCGGTGCCGTGTTCCTCGGGATGGGCCTGTGGCAGGTGCGCTGGCAGCGGCGGCTGGTCGAGCTCGGCAACAAGCTCAACAACCAGGCGTTCCAGACCCTGCGGGGACTGCCCAAGCTGCGGGTCGCCGCCGCCGAGAGTTTCGCGTACGCCGCCTGGGCCCGCGAGTTCGCCCGCTCCCGCGAACTCCAGCAGCGCGCGGGCCGCATCAAGAACCTCACCACGGTCCTCGACGCCGTCTACCTGCCGCTCTGCTCGCTCATCATGTTCATGCTGCTGGCGGGGCCCGCCCGGGGCAGCATGTCCGCCGGCGCCTTCCTGACCTTCAGCACGGCCGTCACCATGCTGCTGACCTCGGTCACCCAACTCACCGGCGCGCTGATCTCGGTCGCCGCCGTGCTGCCCATGTTCGAACAGATCAAGCCGGTCCTCGACGAGGTCCCGGAGGTACGCGGCACGAGCGCGCAGCCCGGCGCCCTGAGCGGCGCCGTCGAGGCCCGCAACCTCTCGTTCCGCTACACCGACGACGGGCCCCTCGTCCTCGACGACGTGTCGCTCGAAGTGCGGCCGGGCGAGTTCGTGGCGGTCGTCGGCCCCAGCGGCTGCGGCAAGTCGACCCTGCTGCGGCTGCTCATCGGCTTCGACCGCCCGCTCTCGGGCAGTGTGCTGTACGACGGTCAGGACCTCGCGGCGCTCGACCAGGCGGCCGTACGCCGTCAGTGCGGCGTCGTCCTGCAGAACGCGCAGCCGCTCACCGGATCGATCCTGGAGTGCATCAGCGGCGCCGAGGTCTTCTCCCAGGAGGAGGTCTGGGAGGCCGCCGAGATGGCGGGACTGGCCGAGGACATCCGGCGCATGCCGATGGGGCTGCACACGATGATCTCCGGCGGCGGCGCCATCTCGGGCGGGCAGCGCCAGCGCCTGATGATCGCTCAGGCGCTGGTGCGCCGCCCGCGCGTCCTCTTCTTCGACGAGGCCACCAGCGCGCTGGACAACGAGACCCAGCGCATCGTCATGGAGAGCACGCGCCGGCTGAGCGCCGGCCGCCTGGTGATCGCCCACCGGCTGAGCACCGTCATGGACGCCGACCGCGTGATCGTCATGGCGGACGGCCGGATCGTCGAACAGGGCCCGCCGGCCCATCTCCTGGCCGACCCCGGCGGCCGCCTGCGCGAACTGGTGCGCCGGCAGCTGGCCTGAACGGCCGTCAGCCCGGCGCCCGGAGCATCTCCCGTACCACCGGACCGGACGACACGTGCCCCTCGTCCGGCCACGCCGGTCCGGCCGGTGGCCCCGGCCGGACCGGCGGACGGTGCGGCGCCGGCCCCGGGTCAGGCGCCGACGTACGCCGCGAGGTGTTCGCCGGTGAGGGTGGAGCGGGCGGCGACGAGGTCGGCGGGGGTGCCCTGGTACACGATCCGCCCGCCGTCGTGGCCGGCGCCGGGGCCCAGGTCGACGATCCAGTCGGCGTGCGCCATCACCGCCTGGTGGTGCTCGACGACGATGACCGACTTGCCGGAGTCGACGAGCCGGTCGAGCAGGCCGAGCAACTGCTCGACGTCGGCGAGGTGGAGGCCGGCGGTCGGCTCGTCGAGGATGTAGACGCCGCCCTTCTCTCCCATGTGGGTGGCCAGCTTCAGCCGCTGCCGCTCGCCGCCGGACAGCGTGGTGAGCGGCTGGCCCAGACTGAGGTAGCCGAGCCCGACGTCGACGAGCCGGCCCAGGACGCGGTGCGCGGCCGGTGTGGCCGCCTCGCCGGCACCGAAGAACTCCTCGGCCTCGGTCACCGACATCGCGAGCACCTCGCTGATGTCCCGGCCGCCGAGGTGGTACTCCAGTACCGCCGCCTGGAACCGCTTGCCCTCGCACTCCTCGCAGGGACTGGCCACTCCGGCCATCATCGCCAGGTCGGTGTAGACGACGCCGGCCCCGTTGCACGTGGGGCAGGCACCCTCGGAGTTGGCGCTGAACAGCGCCGGCTTCACGCCGTTGGCCTTCGCGAACGCCTTGCGGATCGGGTCCAGCAGACCGGTGTACGTGGCCGGGTTGCTGCGCCTGGAGCCGCGGATCGGGCTCTGGTCGACCGACACCACGCCCGCGTCGGCGGCCTGCCGCGGCAGCGATCCGTGCACCAGCGAACTCTTGCCGGAGCCCGCGACGCCGGTGACGACGGTGAGCACCCCGAGCGGGATGTCGACGTCGACGTCGCGCAGGTTGTTCGCCGAGGCGCCGCGGATCTCCAGCGTGCCGTTCGGCTCGCGCACCGTCTTCTTCACGGTGGCCCGGTCGCCGAGGTGGCGGCCGGTCACGGTCCCGCCGGCCCGCAGCCCCTCGACGGTGCCTTCGAAGCAGACGGCGCCGCCCGCCGTACCGGCGCCGGGGCCGAGGTCGACGACGTGGTCGGCGATCGCGATCATCTCCGGCTTGTGCTCCACGACCAGCACCGTGTTGCCCTTGTCGCGCAGCCGCAGCAGCAGGTCGTTCATCCGCTGGATGTCATGCGGGTGCAGGCCGATGGTGGGCTCGTCGAAGACGTACGTGACGTCGGTGAGCGAGGAACCTAGCTGGCGGATCATCTTGACGCGCTGCGCCTCACCGCCGGACAGCGTGCCCGCCGGTCGCTCCAGGGCGAGGTAGCCCAGGCCGATCTCCACGAACGAGTCGAGGGTCTGCTGCAGCGCGGTGAGCAGCGGCGCGACCGACGGCTCCTTCAGGCCCCGGACCCATTCGGCCAGGTCCCGGATCTCCATCGCGCAGGCGTCGGCGATGCTGACCCGCTTGATCTTCGAGGCGCGGGCGCCCTCGCTGAGCCGGGTGCCGTCGCACTCGGGACAGGTGGTGAAGGTGACCGCCCGCTCCACGAACGCCCGGATGTGCGGCTGCATCGCCTCCTTGTCCTTGGACAGGAACGACTTCTGGATCTTGGGGATCAGCCCCTCGTAGGTGAGGTTGACCCCGTTCACCTTCACCTTGGTCGGCTCGCGGTAGAGGAAGTCCTGCATCTCCCTCTTGGTGTACCTGCGGATCGGCTTGTTCGGGTCGAGGAAGCCCGATTCGGCGTAGATCCCCACGGTCCACACGTTGTCCGACTTCCAGCCGGGGATGGTGAACGCGCCCTCGGCGATCGACTTGGAGTCGTCGTAGAGCTGGGCGAGGTCGATGTCGGAGACCGAGCCCCGGCCCTCGCAGCGCGTGCACATGCCGCCGGTGCGCTCGTACGTCGCCTTCTCGGCCTTGGTCTTCGAGCCGCGCTGGACGGTGATCGCGCCGCTCGCCCGCACCGAGGCGGTGTTGAAGGAGTACGCGCTCGGCGGGCCGATGTGCGGCTTGCCGAGCCGGCTGAAGAGGATGCGCAGCATCGCGTTGGCGTCGGTGGCCGTGCCGACCGTCGAGCGGGGGTCGGCGCCCATCCGCTGCTGGTCGACGATGATCGCGGTCGTCAGCCCTTCCAGAACGTCGACCTCGGGCCGCGCCAGCGTCGGCATGAAGCCCTGCACGAAGGCGCTGTACGTCTCGTTGATCAGCCGCTGTGACTCCGCGGCGATCGTGTCGAACACCAGGGAGCTCTTGCCCGAGCCGGAGACGCCCGTGAACACCGTCAGCCGGCGCTTGGGGATCTCGACGCTGACGTCCTTGAGGTTGTTCTCGCGCGCGCCGTGCACCCGGATCATGTCCTGGCTGTCGGCGACGTGCGGCGCGGGCGACCGCTTGGCCGCCGGCGTGGCCTTGCTCATCTGGTCTCTCCATCTGTCGGGCGCGGCTGCACGCGCGCTCCGGCCGGGGCCGCGGCCCCAGCGAGGTTCGGGGCGTCCAAGTTCACTGCTTGCGCGGCTGGTTGAAGCGCAGCATATTGCCCGAGGGGTCGCGGAAGGCGCAGTCGCGGACGCCGTAGGGCTGGTCGACCGGCTCCTGGAGCACCTCGGCGCCGGCGGCGCGGACGCGCTCGAAGGTGGCGTCGCAGTCGTCGGTCCGGAAGATGACGGCGCGCAGCAGGCCCTTGGCGAGCAGTTCCGCCATGGCCTGCCGGTCGGCGGGCGAGGCGTTCGGGTCGGCGAGCGGCGGTTCGAGAACGATGTCCACATCGGGCTGCGAGGGAGAGCCCACGGTCACCCAGCGCATCCCCTCGAACCCGACGTCGTTGCGCACCTCCAGGCCGAGCACGTCCCGGTAGAACGCGATTGCCTTGTCGTGGTCGTCGACGGCGATGAAGCACTGCGAAAGCTTGATGTCCATGCGTTTCACGCTACGGGCGGGGGGCGTGTTTCGCTTCTCCGTTCCTGACCGGTCGCGTGTGGACCTTCGCGACGCAGGCCGGCACGGCGGCGCCCTCGTCGTGACCACGGGCCCGGTACGCGCTCGGGCTCTCCCCGACGAGCTCGGTGAACCGCGAGCTGAACGACCCCAGCGACGTGCAGCCGACCGCGAAGCACACGTCCGTGACGGACAGGTCGCCCCGCCGCAGCAGCGCTTTGGCCCGCTCGATCCGCCGGGTCATCAGGTAGCTGTACGGCGTCTCCCCGAAGGCGGCACGGAAGCTGCGGGAGAAGTGGCCCGACGACATGAGGGCGCCACGCGCGAGCGCCGGGACGTCCAGCGGCTGCGCGTAGTCGCGGTCCATCGTGTCCCGGGCGCGCCGCAGCCGTACCAGGTCCTCCAACGTCATGCCGACCAGCATCGCACGAGGGGCCCGATGCGGTCCCGGGGACGGCGGACCTCACCGCGCCTCCGCCCGGGCGCCGCCCCGCCGGTGATCACTCGCCCGCACCGACGGGGCATAGAGGACAAACCAATGGATAAGGGAGTGCCCTGGTAACAGACGTGCGCATCGGCGTCTTATTTGAGACACTGATGTCTCAAGCGAGACCGTGCGGTGTCACCAGGCACCCTCCGGCACGACCCGAACAGGAAACCCATGCACCCCGCCCCCGCCCGGCAAGACACCCGGGCTCAGCTCGATCCCCGGCGCTGGGCCGTCCTCACGATCCTCTCCGGCAGCCTGCTGCTGATCGCGATGGACACCACGATCCTCAACGTCGCCTTCCCCTCCCTCGTGGCCGACCTCCAGCCCAGCTCCGTGCAGCAGCTGTGGATCATCGACGTGTACGCGCTCGCGCTCTCCGGCGTCCTGGTCACCGCCGGCGCGCTCGGCGACCGCTGGGGACGCAAGCGCATGCTGCTCATCGGGTTCGCCGTCTTCGCGCTCGCCTCGCTGCTCGCCGTGTTCGCCACCGCGCCGTGGCAGGTCATCGCCGCCCGCGCGCTGCTCGGCGTCGGCGGCGCGGCCATCATGCCGTCGACCCTGTCGATCCTGCGGCACGTCTTCACCGACGCCCGCGAGCGCGCCCTCGCGTACGCGGTCTGGGCCGCGGTGTTCGGCGGCGGCATGGCGCTCGGCCCGGTGGTGGGCGGTCTGCTGGTGGAGAAGAACGGCTGGCAGTCCGCGTTCCTGCTCAACATCCCGGTCGCGCTGGCCGTCATCGCGTTCGGCCTGTGGCTGCTGCCCGAGTCGCGCCGCCCGAGGGAGGGGCGCTGGGACTGGTGGGGCGTCGGCCAGTCGGTCGTCGGCATGCTCGCCCTCGCCGGCGGCATCAAGCAGCTCGGCAAGGGCGGCCCGGCCGACCCGGTCGCCTGGGCCCTGCTGTGCCTCGCGGTGATCGCGCTGACCGTGTTCGTACGCCGTCAGCTGAGGCTGGAGCAGCCCCTGCTGCAGGTACGGCTCTTCGCGAGCCGGTCGTTCAGCATCGCCGCCGCCGCGATCTTCCTCGGGATGATCGCGCTCGGCTCGGCGCTGTTCCTGATCACGCAGTGGTTCCAGTACGGCGAGGGCTACACCCCGCTGGAAGCCGGCGTCCGGCTGCTGCCCGCGCCGCTGGGGCTGGTCGTCACCTCGCTGGTGACCCCGGCCCTGATGCACCGGCTGCCGATCCGCCACGTGCTCGGCGGCGGACTGCTGATGATGACCGCCGGACTCGCGCTGCCGTGGGTGTTCCAGCGGGCCGGCGCCCTCGGCTACCCGTCCGTCGCCTTCTCGCTGGCCGTGCTCGGCTGCGGCGTCGGCATCGCCACCACGGTCGCCTCGGTCACCCTCATGGCGTCCGCCCCCGCCCGCGACGTCAGCGGCGCGGCCGCCATCGAGGAGACCTGCTACGAACTCGGCGCGGCCATGGGCGTCGCCATCCTGGGCAGCGTCGCCTCCGCGCTGTACCGGGCGCACCTGCCCGAACTCGGTCTGGACGGCGCGGCGACGGCGGCCGTGCGCGACTCCGTCGGCGAGGCCGCGCACCTGGCCGACCTGACCGGCGGCCCGGCCGGCGCCGCACTGCTCGACAAGGTCTCCACGGCCTTCACCCAGGGCATGACGCCGACCTTCCTGCTCGCCGCGGCGCTGCCCCTCGCGGCGGCCGCGCTCGCCTGGGCGAAGATCCCCAAGGACCTGCGCCCGACCGAGAACGCGCACTGAGGGACCAGCGGCGCCTACCGGTAGTACTTCAGAGCTATACGTGAAGTGCCCTCCCTGGCGGGACGCCGACGACGAGGCGTGATCCATAACTTCCTTACCGGAAGCACGAAGGACATCCGGTAAGGAAGGACCACCCTCCATGGCGTCCCGCCCACGCAGCAGCCGCCCGCGCCGCACCCTGATCGCCGCACTCGTCATCGCCTCGGTGGCCGTGCCGGTGTCGGGTGCGGCCCGCCCCGCGGCCGTTCCGGCGCCCGCCCCGGCGGTCCTGGCCCCGCTGAGCGCCGCCACTCCCGCCGCCCTCGCCGAGCGGTACGCCGCCAACCGCGACGGGATCCGGGCCGCCGAGCGCGCGGCCACCGGCCACGGGGATCACCGGCGGGCCGCCGCGCTGCGGGCCATGGCGGACCCGGCGCGCCACTTCCTCACCTTCGACGGCCGCGACGGCGGCCGTACCGCCGAGGTCTTCGGCGACCTCTCCCGCGCCGAGCGGATCGCCGTACTGGTCCCCGGATCGGACACCAGCCTCGACCGGTACGGACGGCTCCGGGCCGGCGCCGCGGCGCTCCAGCGGGAACTGGGCGCCCGGTCCGCCGTCGTCGCCTGGCTCGGGTACAAGACGCCGGGCACGGTGAGCCCCGAGGTGCTGACACCCGGCCGCGCGGAAGACGCCGCCCCCGCCCTGCGCCGCTTCGTGACGGAGCTGCGCGCGGCCGCGCCGGCCGCCCGTACCTCCCTCCTCTGCCACTCCTACGGCTCCGTGGTCTGCGGCCGGGCCGCGCCCGGACTGGGAGCCGGGGACGTCGAGGACATCGTCCTGTTCGGAAGCCCGGGCGCCGGCGGCGACACCGCCGCCACGCTCGGCAGCCGGGCCACCGTCTGGGCGGGCCGGGGCGCCGGCGACTGGATCGCCGACGTACCCCATGGGCGTCTTCAGTTGCCGTTCACGACGGCCGGGTTGGGGGCGGATCCCATGTCGCCGGAGTTCGGCGCCCGGCTCTTCGCGGCGGGCGACGGCGGCCACAGCGACTACCTGAAGCCCGGTTCCCCAGCCCTGGAGAACATCGCCCGGATCGTCTCGGGCCGGGCCCTTTCCGGTTCCGAGGAGGGGGAGCGTCGTGCGTGACCTCGTCCGGCGGATCGACTCCGCCACTCCGCCCGGCCGTGACCGCGCCGTCGACGCGCTGCGCGCCCTCGCCATCCTCGGCGTCGTGCTCGGCCACTGGCTGGTGACCGCACTGGTCGCGGACAGCGGAACGGTGCGGGCCGCGAGCCCGCTTCGGTGCATGCCTCAACTCGTGCCCGTGTCATGGCTGTTCCAGACCCTGGCGGTCTTCTTCCTGGTGGGCGGGCTGGTGGGCGCGAAGAGCTACGCCGCCGCCCGCGCCCGGGGCGCGACGTACGGTCAGTGGCTCGCCGCCCGGACGGCCCGGCTGAGCCGGCCGGTCGCCGCCGTGCTGGTGGTGTGGGCCGTCGCGGCGGGCGTGATGCTCGGGTCCGGGGCGGGTGTGGAGACCGTACGAACACTGCTGAAGCTGGTGTGGTCGCCGCTCTGGTTCCTGCTGGTCTTCGTGGCGCTGACGGCGGTGACGCCGCTGGTGGCCAGGCTTCATCCGCTGTGGCCGCTCGCTGTCGTGCTGCACGTCGACCTGGTGCGGTTCGGCTTGGGCGGCCCTTCGTGGCTCGGCTGGGTCAATGTGGCCGCCGGGTGGCTGGTCCCGTACTGCCTGGGCGCGGCCTGGGCGCGCGGGGGACTCCGCAGCCGTACGACGGGCTGGGTGCTGCTGGGTGGGGGCGCCGTCGCCACCGCTCTCCTGGTCCTGTTCGCGGGCTACCCGGCGGCCATGGTCGGGGTGCCCGGCGCCGATGTCTCCAACCTCGACCCGCCCACCCTCGCCGCGGTCACCTTCGGCCTCGCCCAGTGCGGGGCGGCGGTGCTGCTGCTCGGCCCGCTGCGCCGGGTGCTGCGTCGGCCCGGCGCCTGGGCGGCGGTCGCGCTGCTCAACCTCTCCGCGATGACGGTGTTCCTCTGGCACCAGACCGCGATGATGGCGGTCACCGCGACCGGCCTGCTGACGGGCGAGGCGCTGCCCGGCCTCCACACGGTGCCCGACGGTCCTGGCTGGGTCCTCGCCCGGTTGGCATGGTTGCCCGTGTTCGGGGTGGCGTTGGGGGTGTGCTGGGCGGCGTTCCATACGTACGAACAGGGGCGGCCGAGGCCGCCGAAGAGCAGCCGGATCGTGCGCGAGGGGCAGCCCGCCCGGGAGGCAGCGGTGCGCCGTGCCTAGGGTGGATCTTGTGACGGGGGAGAGCGCGGTGGTGGAGCGGCTGGTGAAGGCTGTGCGGGCGGTGCCGCGCAACCTGCGCGAGGACCTGTGGACCGGGGCCGCCGCCCCGCTGCCGCCCGGCGGACGGCCCGGCTGGGCGATGTGGCAACCGGTCGTCGTACTGCTGCTGGTGACGTGCGCGGCACTCCTTGGCGTGGTCAACGTGAACGATCTCGCCTTCGACTGGGGCCACGGACTGGGCACCAGGTACGCCCTGTTGCTCGGCGTGGCCCAGTCGGCGGCGCTCGTCGTCGCGGCGTTCCGGCCGGTGCCGGCGTGGTGGATGGTGACGACCGCCATGGTCGTCGTCGCGTGGCTCACGGGCTCGCAGTTCCCCCGGGCCGCCCTCGGGATCGCCGAGGGTGTCCCCGGCACGCAGTTTTCCTGGGACCCCTTGTCCCCCTGGACCGGTTCCGGGATCGCCGCGCAGGCCGGCGTGCTCTTCATGCTGGCGTTGCGGGTCCGCCCCCGCATCGCGGTCGAGGCCCTGACGATCAGCCTCCTGGCGGGTCTGGCCTGCGCCACGCTCCTTCCCCCGGGCCACTTCACCGGCGTCGGCCGCGCCCTTGGGATGCTCACCGCCGCGGTGGTGGTCGGCGCCTCGCTGCGCGGCCGCCAGGTGGCCCGCACAGAGCTGGTCGTACAGGAGGAAATGACCGCCGAGGAGCGGGCCAGGCGCACCCTCCTGGAGGAGCGCAACCGGATCGCCCGCGAGCTGCACGACGTCGTCGCCCACCACATGTCGGTCATCTCCATCCAGGCGCAGGTCGCCCCACACCTGGTCGAGAACCCGTCCGAAGAGCTCAGGAAGAACCTCGCGGGTATACGCGAGAACGCCGTCGGGGCGCTCACCGAACTGCGCCGCGTGCTCGGCGTACTGCGCTCCGAGGACGCCGTGTCGCAGGAGGTACGGCACGCCCCGCAGCCCACCCTCGACCAGCTGGACGAGATGGTCGGCAACGTGCGCGGCGCCGGGCTCACGGTCACCACCCGGACCACCGGAGAGCCGCGCCCACTGCCGCCGGGCGTCGAACTGTCGGCGTTCCGTATCGTGCAGGAGGCGCTCAGCAACGTGATGCGGCACGCGCCCGGAGCCGACGCGCGGGTCGAGATCGGACACCACGCGGCCGGTCTCACCGTACGGGTCACCAACACCGCGCCCGACGGGCCGGCCGTCCCCTCGCAGGGCGCCGGTCACGGCCTGCTCGGCATGCGGGAACGCACCGCCATGCTGGGCGGCGAGTTCGCCAACGGGCCCATGCCCGACGGCGGTTACGAAGTACTCGCGTCACTTCCCCTGGAGGGCGGTCCATGACCATCCGTGTGCTGATAGCCGACGACCAGATGATGGTCCGCCAGGGCTTCACGGTGCTGCTCGACGCCGAGCCCGGCATCGAGGTCGTCGGCCAGGCCGTGGACGGCCTCGACGCCGTCGCCAAAGTCGCCGAACTCCATCCGGACGTCGTCCTGATGGACATCCGGATGCCCGTCCTCGGCGGCATCGACGCGACCCGCCGCATCACGGAACCGCCCGCCGCCACCGTCAAGGTCCTGGTCCTCACCACCTTCGACCTCGACGAGTACGTGTACGAGGCGCTGCGCGCCGGTGCCTCCGGCTTCCTGCTCAAGGACGCCTCGGCCGCCGAACTCGCCCAGGCGGTACGGGTGGTGGCGGCCGGCGACGCCCTGCTCGCCCCGAACATCACGAAGCGTCTGATCACGGAGTTCTCCCGGCTGAGCGGCGCGCCCCGGGCCCCGCTCAAGGACCGCGTCGGCGACCTGACGGAACGCGAGACGGAGGTGCTGTCCCTGATCGCCCAGGGCCTGTCGAACGTTGAGATCGCCGGGCGGCTGGTGGTGGCGGAGCAGACCGTCAAGACCCACGTCAGCCGCATCCTGCTCAAGCTGGGGCTGCGCGACCGGACCCAGGCCGCCGTCTTCGCGTACGAGACGGGCCTGGTGCGCCCGGCCGGCTACTGAGCCGCCGGGCGGCGCGGCGCGGTCGGCGGGTCGCGCGAACGGCCGTGCGGCCGTGCTACCCGGCCGGCCGGGGAATCAGCAGGGCCGCCGCCGATCGCGCCGCCGCCAGGGCCCGGCCCCGGTCGCCGTCGGGCTGGGCCAGCACGACGCGGGTGCTCAGCCCGTCCAGCAGCGCCAGAAGCTGCGAGGCGTGCACGGGTATGTCCATCGGGGCGAAGCGGGCGCGCTCCACGCCCCGGGCGAGCAGCGCCTCCAGGTCCCGCTGCCAGCCCCGGTCCATCTCCTCCTGGGCCTGACGCAGGTCGTCGTTGGCCGCCGTACGGGCCCAGAGCTCGATCCACAGCATCCAGCGCGGGTCGCGCGGTCCGCGCGGCAGGTACAGCTCCAGGAACTGGTCGAGCTTGCGCTCCGCCGTCGTACGGCGGCCCAGCAGGAGCCGTCGCTCCCCGGCGAGATCGCTCTCGCTCCAGCGCAGCGCCTCCAGCAGCAGCCGGTCCTTGCTGCCGAAGTAGTACAGGATGTGGCCGCCGCTGGTGTCCAGCCGCTCGGCGAGCGCGGACATGGTGAGCGCGGCCAGGCCGTGCTCGGCGATGAGTGCCATGGCCTCCTCGAGCATCCGCTCCTGGGCGATGTGCCCGTCGCGCCGTCGCGCCGCTCCCGCCACCCGCTTCGCCTCCGCCGTTCGTACCCGATGCCACGACCTTAGCCGCGGATTCGCGCCGGGGTCTTGACGGGTGGGGGAGCCGCACCGCATCTTGAATGCCGTTCTAACTTTTAGAACGGCATTCAAGGTCTGGTGGGAGTGGCATGGCGACGCACACGGCAGAGCAGCGGCAGAGCGACGAGGTGTTCCGGGTCGAGACCCACGGCATCGACCGCATCCCCGACGCGGAACGGCACGGCAGCGCCAAGGACCTCTTCTGGCTCTGGTTCGGCTCGAACCTGACCTTCACCTACGTCATCAACGGCGCGCTCGCCGTCGCCTTCGGCCTGTCCTTCTGGCAGGCGACCGCCGTGGTGGTCGTCGGCGGTCTGGCCTTCTTCGTCATCAGCGCCGCCGGCCTCAGCGGAATCCGGACCGGAACCGCCACCCTCGTGATCTCCCGGGCCGCCTTCGGCACACGCGGCAACTGGCCCGCCGGAGTTCTCAACTGGGTCGTCAGCATCGGCTACACCATCGTCAACACGGTGGTCGGCACCCTGGCTCTGGAAGTCTTCTTCGCCGAGATCGGCTGGCAGGGCGGCGACACCGCCCGCGCGCTCGCCCTGCTGGTCACCCTCACCCTGACCTTCGCCGTCGCCATGTGGGGCCACGCCACCGTGCAGTTCGCCGAACGCTGGATGGCGTACGCCCTCGCCGCCGGCTTCGCCGCGCTGCTCGTCTTCGTACTGCCCGGCGCCGACACCGCCGCCCCCGCCACCGGCCCCGGCGCGGCCGGCTGGAGTCTGGCGTTCGTCGTCATGCTGTCGAGCCCGTTCTCGTACGTGCCGATGCCCGCCGACTACACCCGCTACCTGCCCGCGGCCACGTCGCTGCGCTCGATCACCTGGAGCGGCGCCCTCGGCGGCTTCCTCTCCTCGGTCGCGCTCGGTGTGGCCGGTGTCGCCGCCGCCACCCAGACGGACATGACCGACGCGGTGGCGGGCACCGAGGGGCTGCTGCCCGGCTGGTTCCAGCCGGTCTTCCTGGCCCTGGTCCTGCTCGGCTCCGTCACCAACTCGATCATCACGCTCTACTCGTCCAGCCTGAACCTCCAGGTGCTCGGCATCCCCTGGAGCCGGTCGCGGGCCATCCTCATCAGCGCCGCCGTCACGGCCGCCGGCTCCCTGTGGGCCCTGTTCTTCGCCGACTTCACCGAGTCGCTGCTGTCGTTCCTCTCCCTGCTGATCATCGTCTTCGCGCCGTGGAGCGGCGTCTTCCTCACCGACATGGTGCTGCGGCGCTGCCGTTACGACGCCGAGGCGCTGCACACCGGCCCCGGCGGCGCCTACTGGTACCGGGCGGGCTACCACCCCGCGGGCATGGCCGCCCTCCTCACCGGCATCGCCTTCTCCGCGCTCACCTGCGACTCCGAGCTGTGGACCGGCCCCCTGGTCGCCCCCCTCGGCGGCGCCGACCTCACCCTCCTCGGCTCGGTCGTCGCCGCGCTCACCTACGCGGCCCTGGCCTCGCGCACGCCCGTCCGCCCCGCCGCCCGCTGAAGCACCCGCACCGCCCGCACCGCACGTACAGG
>NZ_VBVX01000728.1 GCF_005981925.1 Streptomyces albidochromogenes | reverse complement strand
CCGCAGCACCTCCCGCACCACGTCACGGCAGAACATCGTCGACGAGACCCAAGCGGACCCAAGCCGCTCCCCGGCCAACGCCACCAGGAAGTTCTGCACACCCGCGCCCGTGGCGACCACGAACATCTCCCGCTCCGCCGCGTCGCGACGCGCGTCTCCGTACGTGTGCGAGCCGTCCATCACCATGCACGGCACCACCAGACAGGGAGCGTTGCGCAGCACGTCCCCCCGCCGGACGCGCTTCGCGATCGACTCCTCCGACTTCCCGTCGGCCCGCAGGTCCGTCACCCACGCCTCGCGCATCGCGTCGAGCAGCGCCACCCGAGCCGCCTGCGACTCCACCAGCACGAAGCGCCACGGCGTCGTGTGATGGGGCGCGGGCGCGGTGACCGCCGCCGCGACAGCACGCCGTACCGCCGCCGGATCCACCGGCTCGTCGGTGAACTCCCGCACGGTACGCCGCTGCGTCACCGCTTCCCGTACCGCCTCCGACGTCCCGAGCCGGAACATGTCGTCGGCCGCCGGCCGGACCAGGTCACGACCGCCCCCCTCGCCTCCCACCC
>NZ_VBVX01000727.1 GCF_005981925.1 Streptomyces albidochromogenes | reverse complement strand
TCATTATTCATTTCTCTATCTCATCTTCTCTTAACCTCATCTCAAATACTACTTCTGCTACTCTACTTTCAACACCCTAATAATACGCTAAATATTATCAATCCAATAAACCACTTCAACTTAAATTTCCTCAAATTATATTACATTCAATTCTTAATTCAAATATTTCGCCGCCTAATTCATCCCAATTCCTCAATCCATTTCTATATTTCAACATACCCCCTTATATCACTTAATCTCATCAATATTAACCCACAATACTTCTATTTAACTCTCCTCACAATTTCCTTACTTTCCTTCCAAATCCATCCCGATTCCCTTTTTTCTAACATATATCGCCTTAGCCTTACCAATTCAACTTTAAACAAAGCTTTACTTCAAACTTCCAAATCACAACTCAAACCATTCACCATCCAAAACAAATTACATTACTTTAACCTTTTTTCAATATATTTTATCGCACATTCATTCACTCTATTTATTTACTTCTTTCTAACTCCCATTTTATCTCGCTTTCTTACAATCTCAATTCTTCTCCAACCCTCTTACTTATTATATATAAACA
>NZ_VBVX01000077.1 GCF_005981925.1 Streptomyces albidochromogenes | reverse complement strand
GTCCGAGCCGGCGGCGGGCGTCTGGGCGGTGGCGGTGCGCGTCGTGGTCATGGGTACGAATCTACGGCCGGTGATCATCCGGCTGAAGTGGGATTCCCCGGCTCTTCCCTTGATCTGCCGGTGGATCCCCTGTTGTCTCGGAGCATGACCGGATATTCACCGGACGCCACCGACTGGCGCATCCTGGAAGCCCTGCAACGCGAGGGCCGGGCGACCTTCGCCGAGCTGGCCCGCACCGTGTCCATGTCCGCGAGCGCCGTGACCGAGCGGGTGCGGCGGCTGGAGGAGGCGGGGGTGATCTCGGGCTACACGGCCGTCGTCGAGCGGGAGCCGCTGGGGATGCCCATTCTCGCCTTCGTACGGCTGCGCTATCCGCACGGCAACTACAAGCCGTTCCACGACCTGCTCCAGGTGACGACCGAGGTGCTCGAAGCGCATCACGTCACGGGCGACGACTGCTTCGTCATGAAGGTCGCGGCCCGCTCGATGAAGCACCTGGAAGAGGTATCGGGCCGCTTCGGCACGCTCGGCTCGGTCACCACCAGCGTCGTCTACTCCTCGCCGCTGCCCCGGCGCGCCCTCAGCCGCTGACCCCGGCGGTGCGGTGGCGCACCACGGACCCGTGCCGGTCCTTGACGACCTCCAGCTGGGTGGTGACGCGGCGCCGCAGGTCGGCCACGTGGCTGACGATGCCGACGCTGCGGTCGCGTTCGCGCAGGGAGTCGAGTACGTCGAGGACCTCGTCCAGGGTCTGGTCGTCGAGGCTGCCGAAGCCCTCGTCGATGAAGAGCGTGTCGAGCCGTACGCCGCCGGCCTCGTCGGTGACCACGTCGGCGAGGCCGAGCGCGAGGGCGAGCGAGGCGAAGAACGTCTCGCCGCCGGAGAGGGTCGCCGTGTCCCGCTCGACGCCCGTCCAGGCGTCGACGACGTGCAGGCCGAGTCCCGAACGTCCCCGCCCGCCGGCTCTGGCGTCGGAGTGGACGAGGGTGTAGCGGCCGGACGACATCCGCTGGAGGCGGGCGGTGGCGGCGGCCGCGACCTGCTCCAGGCGGGCCGCCAGCACGTACGACTCCAGACGCATCTTGCGTTCGTTGTCGGCGGAGGTGCCGGCGGCGAGGGAGGCGAGGCGTGCCACGCGCTCGTACTCCTCGCGCAGCGGGCCCAGGCGCCGGGTCTCCTCGGCGGCCTGGTGCGAGAGCGCGGCGAGTGCGGTGCGGCGCTCACGGGCGGCGTCAAGAGCGGACGTGGCGTCGAGCAGCGCGCGCTCGGCGGCGTCGAACGCCTCTTCGGCCCGCCGGGGCGCGGCTTCGGGCCGGGCGGCGGCAGCGGCGGTCTGCGGCTCGGCCAACCGGTCGGCCACGGCCGCCTGTTCACGCTGCCACTCGTCGATCCCGCGCTGGAGGCCGCGCTGTTCGGCGCCTTCGAGCAGGGCCTCGGCGGCGGCCCGCGGGGTGTCGAACCCGGCGTTGAACGCGGCGTCGGCGAGCCGGTCGTCGGCCTCCTTGAGACGCTGGGCGGTGGCTTCGACCGCGCGCACCGCCTCGGCGGCCTCGCCGAGCACCCGGACGCGGCGCTCCAGCAGCGCGGCGTGCTCGGCGACGCTTCCCGCCTCGCCCCGGGCCACGGACAGCTCCGCCTCCAGCGAGGCCAGTTCGCGGTCGAGGGCTTCGCGCTGCGAGGTCCTGGCGGCGGTCCGCCGCTCCGCCTGCTGCTGCGCGTCGACGCGCCGCGCGTACTCGCGCTCGGCACGGTCCAGCGCCTCACGTGCCGCGTGCAGGCCGGCGGCCGTGGCGCGCGCCTCGGCGTGCTGCCGGGTCAACTCCTCGGCCAGGGAGGCCAGCTCGGCGACGGTGATGTCCCGGACTCCCCCGGTCGCGCGGCCGACGCCGCCGGACGGCGTGGTCGCGGCGGCGGGCCCGGCGTACTGGGCCGGGATTCCGGCACCCGCCGCCCGGGGGTCGTGGTCGTCGTCCCCGGGAGCACCCGTCGCGGCGTGCGCACCGGCGCGGTTCCGCGGGCCGGGGGCGGCCCGCGGCGGGAGCACCGCGTCCGCCGTGGCGCCGCCGCTGCCGTCCCCGGCTTCCGCCTGCGCCGCACCGCCGTCGGCGGCCGGCGTGGAGCCCACCGCGGTCATGACACCGCCGGGGGCGGCGCCGCCCCGCACCGCGTGGCCGCCGTGCGTCCGCGCCTCGGACGGATCGCCCGCGCGGCCGGCGGTGGGCTCGTCCGGTGACACCGGGCTGTCGACCGTGCCCGCCTCGGCACGCGCCGCCGCGTGGTCCTCGCGTACCGCTGCCAGCGCGCGGTCCGCGTCGGCGCGCTTCGCCTCGGCCCGTGTGTGGGCCTCGTACGCCGCTTCCTCCGCCGCACGGTCCACCTGGTCCGCCGCCGCGCGCGCCGGCTTCGGGTGCGCCGTCGAGCCGCAGACCGCGCACTCCTCGCCCTCGCGCAGGCCCGCCGCCAGCTCCGCGGCGATGCCCAGCAGGCGGCGTTCCTTCAGGTCCAGCCATTTCTCGTGCGCGGCGACCGCCCCGTCGCGGGCCGCCCGCAGCCGGTCCTCGGCAGCTGTCACCTGACCGGCGAGTACGTCGCGGCGGCGCGCGGCGTCGAGCCGGCGGCGGGCCGGTTCGAGCCGGCCCGCCAGGTGTTCCGCGCGGGCCACGGCGTCCTGCGCCTGCTCGATGCGCTCCTGGCAGCGGCGGCGGGTCACGTCCCAGCCGCCCAGCCAGTCGGCGGCGTCCCGCAGCAGCTCGTCGTCGGCGCGGGCCTGATGCTCCAGCGCGGCGCGCTCCCGGCCGATCTCGTCGGCGCGCCGCTCCGCCCTGCGCGCGGCTTCGAGGCCGCCGAGTTCCTGCCGCAGCTGTCGCTCCAGCGCGGCGAGCCGCTCGGCCCCGGCGTCGGCGAGGTCCGGCGGCAGTTCGGCGCGCGAGCGCTCCCGGGCCCCGCTCGCCGCGCGGTGCTCCCGCTCGGCGTCGTCGCGCAGCGACAGGGCCGGGGCGACGCGCTCGGCCCGTCGGGCCCGGTCGTGCCGCTCGCGCAGCCGCTCGTACTCGGGGCGACGCGCCTCCAGCACGTCGGCGCGCCGCCGGGCGTCGGCGTACCGCTGCTGGAGGGCGGCCAGTTCGCGCTCGGCGTCCAGCGTGCGGCGGGCCGCGGCCCGCCTGGTCCCGGCCGCCCGCACGGCCGACTCCGCGATGTCCAGGCGCTCGTACGCGCCGCCGCGCGCGATCGCGGCCCACTCCCGTACGGCTTCGGCGAGTCCGGGCTCGCCCGGCTGCGCGGCGGGCAGCGGCCAGGCGCGCGCGTCGGCGCTGTCGCCCGCGGCCTGCGCCATCCGCTGCGCGACGGCGAGCAGCCGCTCGTCGCCCGCCCGCACCGCCTGCTCCGCCGAGCGCCGCAGTTCGGCGAGCCGGTCCTCGACGGCGGCGAAGCGGCGGGTGTCGAAGAGCCGGCCGAGGAGTTTGCCGCGCGCTTCCGCGTCGGCGCGCAGGAAGCGCGCGAAGTCGCCCTGCGGCAGCAGCACCACCTGGCAGAACTGCTCCCGGCTCATGCCGACGAGCTGCGTGATCTCCTCGCCGATCTCCTGGTGGGAGCGGCTGAGCGCCTTCCACCCGGTGTCGGGCTCGTGTTCGCGCAGCCAGCTCTGCGCCTTCTCCGTCGTGAAGCCGGGGCCGCGCTTCTTGGGGCGCGGCTGTGCGGGCCGCCGGGTGATCTCCAGCCGCCGTCCGCCTACGGTGAGTTCGAGCCGCACCTCGGTCGGCAGGTCGTGCGGGGCGTGGTCGCTGCGCAGCGAGGCTCCGGGGCTCTGCCGTGCGCCGGGCACGGCCCCGTACAGGGCGTAGCAGACGGCGTCCAGGACGGACGTCTTGCCCGCGCCGGTCGGGCCGTGCAGCAGGAAGATCCCGGCGGCGCTGAGCGCGTCGAAGTCGACTTGCTGGGTGGCGCCGAAGGGTCCGAAGGCCGTGATGTCCAGAGCGTGCAGCCTCACCGGGCGACCTCGCGCGTCATGTCGTCCACGCGTACGTCGTCGAACGCGGCGCTGAGCACCGTGCGCTCCCGTTCGTCGGGTCCGCTGCCGCCGCGCACATGGGCCACGAAGTCCTCGGCGATCTGCTGGTCGTCGCGCCCCTTGAGGCGCTGGGCGTACGACGCCTCGGGGTCCTCGGGGGCCCGTTCGGGGTCGAAGACCAGGCTGATGGTGTGCGGGAACCGCGCGCAGAGCCGGGCCATGGGGTCGGTGGGGCGCACCGGGTCGGTGAGCGTCGCCTCGATCCAGGACTCCGTGTGGCGTTCCAGCGCGGGGTTCTCGACCAGCTCCTCCAGGCGTCCCCGGATCCGGGCCACCCGCCGGGGCACGGGGCAGTCGATCCGCTCCGCGTCGATCTCGCCGCCCGGTCCGAGGTCGACGAGCCACATGGTCTTGCGGTGGTCCGCCTCCGAGAAGGAGTACGCGAGCGGGGAGCCCGAGTAGCGCACCCGCGTGGTGACGGCCTGTGCGCCGTGGAGGTGGCCGAGCGCCACGTAGTCGACGCCGTCGAAGACACCGGCGGGGACGGAGGCGACGCCGCCGACCGTGATGTCGCGCTCGCTGTCGCTGGGCTCGCCGCCCGCGACGAAGGCGTGCGCGAGAACGACCGACCGGGTGCCCGCGGGGCGCCCGGCGAGGTCGTCCCGTACGCGCTCCATCGCCGCTCCGATGACCGCTTCGTGTCCCACCCGGGACACCTTGAACTCGTCGCGTACGAGAGCGGGCTCCAGGTACGGCAGCCCGTAGAGGGCGACATCGCCGTGCGCGTCGCGAAGTACGACGGGTGTCGCACAACCGGCGGGGTCGGTCCGCAGGTGGATTCCGGCCCGGTCGATGAGCCCGGCGCCGACACCGAGCCGGCGGGCCGAGTCGTGGTTGCCGGAGATCATGACCGTCGGCACGCCGGCGGCGGCGAGGCGGTGCAGGGCCCGGTCGAACAGCTCGACGGCGGCGAGGGGCGGCACCGCCCTGTCGTACACGTCGCCCGCGACCAGGACGGCGTCGACGTCCCGCTCGCGCACCGTCGCCACCAGGTGGTCGAGGAACGCGGCCTGGGCGTCGAGCAGCCCCACCCGGTGGAAGGACCGCCCCAGATGCCAGTCCGAGGTGTGCAGCATTCTCACGTGACGGCTCCGCCCCGCATGTTCACTTCCTCCGCCCCCCGGGCCCGCGCCGGACCGGCGCCGACCTCACTGACCGCTTCGACCACGTTAGCGCCGCCCGGCACCTCGCCCGCCAGGGACCTCGGTTTTGCCCGGCCGCCTCAGGCGTCGCCGTACGCCTCTCCGCCGGTCTCGAAGCCGGCCGTGCCCGCGGTGGTGTCGGCCAGCCACGCGCGGAAGGGCTCGACGTCCGCCTCCGGCAGGCCGACCTCGATCGTGACCGCCTCGGCGTACCGGACCTCGCGCACCGCCCGGCCGGTCGCCCGCAGGTCGTTCTCCAGCTTTCCCGCGCGCTGGTGGTCGACCGTGACGGTGACGAGCCGGAAGCGCTGCCGGATGATCGTGCCGACGGCGTCCAGGGCCTCGCCGACCACTCCCCCGTACGCCCTGATCAGCCCGCCGGCGCCGAGCTTCACGCCACCGTAGTAGCGGGTGACGACGGCGACGGTGTACCGGACCTCGCGGCGCATCAGCATCTGGAGCATCGGGACCCCCGCCGTACCGCCCGGCTCGCCGTCGTCGCTCGCCTTCTGCACGGAGGCGTCCGCGCCGATCACGTACGCGAAGCAGTGGTGCGACGCCGTCGGGTGCTCCTTGCGGACGCGCGCGACGAAGTCCTGCGCCTCCCGTTCGGTCGCCGCGGGCGCGAGCGCGCACAGGAAGCGGGATCTGCTGATCTCCGCTTCGTGCACGCCCGCGCGGGCGACGGTCCGGTACTGCTCCTGCATTCGGCCCACCCTATGCGCAGGCCGCGGGGGTGCTACTTCCGGAGCAGCAGGACCACGGCGGCGACGACCAGGCCGAGGGCCACGGCGGCGACGCCGTACGCGAGACGGTGGGCGCGCAGACCGGGCAGGAAGCGGTCGGCGGCGTACCGGCCGGGGCCGGTCAGCGTGAGCGCCGCGGCGGCCGCTGTGAGAAGCACCTCGTACTCCACGCCCTCGGGGGCGAAGAAGCCGCCGCCCCACTTCACCGCGAGCACGTTGACCAGGGTGCCGAGGACGGCGGCGCCGGCCAGCGGGGTCAGCAGGCCGAGGGCGAGCCCGAGACCGCCCAGGGTCTCGGTGAGACCCGCCACGACGGCCATCGCCCCGCCGGCCGGGTAGCCGCTCGCGGTGAAGAACTGCCCGGTTCCTTCGAGTCCGCCGCCGCCGAACCAGCCGAACAGCTTCTGCGCGCCGTGGGCGGCCATGGTGAGGCCGAGGGCGAGACGGAGCACGAGGAGGCCCGCGTCGTAGCCGTGGAGCGAGGAGGTGCGGCCGACCGCGGTGCCGCTGATGACGGGTACGCCGAGGGTGCTGGTGGGGGGAGTCATGTGAGGGGCTCTCTCCTGTTGCCGTGGGGGACGGATCGCGTTACTTGAAACTTCAAGTCACACATCGCGACGATACACATCGGTACAACGTTGAACAACAACGCGCCCGTGAACAGCGCGCGCGTCGCGTGGGGAATGTCCGTACGACACCGCCTGTTGGCCCCCGTGCAGTGACCTTTCGACACCTGGAGGCAGGGCGTGTACGGCGACCCGGCAACGATCCGCAAGATCCTCACGCAGTCCGGCGACACGTGGGCGGTGGTGGGCCTGTCCACCAACCGGACGCGGGCGGCGTACGGCGTCGCCGAGGTGCTCCAGCGCTACGGCAAGCGCGTCGTCCCGGTGCACCCCAAGGCGGAGGCGGTCCACGGCGAGCAGGGGTACGCCTCGCTGGCCGACATCCCGTTCCCCGTCGACGTCGTGGACGTGTTCGTCAACAGCGACCTCGCGGGCGGCGTCGCGGACGAGGCGGTGGCGGCCGGCGCGAAGGCGGTGTGGTTCCAGCTCGGCGTGATCGACGAAGCGGCGTACGAGCGCACCCGTGCGGCGGGCCTGGACATGGTCATGGACCGCTGCCCGGCGATCGAGATCCCCCGCCTGGGCTGACGGACCAGAACGCGTCCGGCGGACCTCAGACGCCGAGCCCCTCGATCACGACGGCGCCCGGCAGGCCCGCGAAGGCCTTGCCGGGCACGATGAGCTTTCCCCTGCGGCGGCCGCTGCCGACCAGTACCCACGGGACGCCGGTGACGGCGGCGTCCACGAGCAGCGGCCAGCCGGCGGGCAGCCCGATCGGCGTGATGCCGCCGTACTCCATGCCGGTCTCGCCGACGGCGGTGTCCATGGGGGCGAACGACGCCTTGCGCGCGCCGAGCTGCTTGCGGACCGCGCCGTTCACGTCGACCCGCGTACGGGAGAGGACCAGGCAGCCGGCCAGGGTGCTCTCGCCGCCCCGCTTGCCCGCGACGACCACGCAGTTCGCGGACGCGTCGAGGAGATCCGTGCCGTAGTGCTCGACGAAGGCCGCCGTGTCGGCGATCGCCGGGTCGGTGTCGACGTAGAGGATCTGGTCGGCGGGTACGTCGTTGTTCCACGCGCGCACCGCGTCCGCGACCGGCGCCGTCAGCAGGCCGAGGCAGTCGGGGGCGGGGGTGGCGTCGTCGAAGTCTCCGAGGGGTGCGCGCATGAGCCCGACGCTAACAGCCCCCACCCGCGGACGTGTTGGCCGTCTCGCTGTGCGAGCGGGGACGGTGCCGCCTTCCCGCTTGTACGGGCGGCTCACTCGGCGGTCTGCGCCTCCAGCTCGGCCAGCGCCACCAACTGCTCGGGGGTGACGCCCTCCGGGATCGGGACGGGCGCGGGCGTCCGCAGCGGCGGCTGCCAGCCCTTCTCCGCGTCCCAGCCGCGCACGACGCGGGCCGGCGCTCCGGCGACCACCGCGTGGTCGGGCACCTCGCCCCGCACGACGGCGCCCGCGGCGACGACGACGTTACGGCCGAGGCGGGCGCCGGGGAGTATGACGGCGCCCGTGCCGATCCAGCAGCCGGGGCCCATCTCCACCGGTTCGGTGCGCGGCCACTGCTTGCCGACGGGGACGTCGGGGTCGTCGTAACTGTGGTTGGTGGACGTGACGTACACATAGGGGCCGAAGTAGCAGTCGTCCCCGACGGTCACCGTCGTGTCGGCGATGACGTGACTGCCCCGGCCGAGGACCACACCGTTGCCGAGCCGCAGGATCGGGTCGGGGCCGAGGTCGAGACCGGGCATCATGCCGGCCGTCAGCGTGACCTGTTCGCCGATGATGCAGTGCTCGCCCAGGTGGATCCACTCCTCGCCGAACACGGTCCCCTGCGGGAAGGCGAGCCTGGTTCCGGCGCCGATCGAACCGAACCGCAGCCGCCCGGGGCTCTCGGCGCTGACCGCGCCGGTCCGCTGGACCCATCGCCAGCCCGCGTGCA
This sequence comes from Streptomyces albidochromogenes, assembly GCF_005981925.1. Taxonomy (GTDB): domain Bacteria; phylum Actinomycetota; class Actinomycetes; order Streptomycetales; family Streptomycetaceae; genus Streptomyces; species Streptomyces albidochromogenes. The sequence goes on along the minus strand of NZ_VBVX01000077.1, from coordinate 15,671 downwards.
CGGCGCCGGCCACGACGCGGCGTCGCCAGGCGGTCACCGCGGAGAACGATGAGAACGTGTTTCTGTTCTTCGGCACCCGCTCACGGTAGTCGGCCGGACCCGGGCCGCCCGCCGCCGCCTCCTGTGATGTTCGCCCCACCCGGCATCCCGGGAGCAGGGCCCGTCGCTTACGGTTCCCCCTGGCGCGACCGACCAGCACCGAGCACGAGGAGCACGCGATGGCAGAGCAGGCTTTGATCACCGGCGTGGGCGGCAAGGAGCCGCACGTCGACCCGTCGGCCTTCGCCGCGCCCACGTCCGTCGTCATCGGGGACGTGACCCTCGGCCCGGGAGCCAGCGTCTGGTACCACACCGTGCTGCGCGCCGACTGCGGCCCGATCGTCCTCGGCACGGACAGCAACATCCAGGACAACTGCACGGTGCACGTGGACCCGGGCTTCCCCGTCACGGTCGGCGACCGCGTGTCGGTCGGGCACAACGCCGTACTGCACGGATGCACGGTCGAGGACGACGTCCTGGTCGGCATGGGCGCCACGGTGCTCAACGGCGCGCACATCGGAGCGGGTTCGCTGATCGCCGCGCAGGCGCTCGTACCGCAGGGCATGCGCGTGCCCCCGGGCTCGCTCGTCGCCGGCGTACCCGCCAAGGTGAAGCGGGAGCTGACGGACGAGGAGCGCGAGGGCATCAAGCTGAACGCCGCGATGTACCTGGAGCTGGCCGAGGGCCACCGCGAGGCGCACGCCGACTAGCCGCGGCGGGCCGTTCTCAGTCGGCGGCCGCCGCGACCTTCTCGGGTGCGGCGGTCCCGGGCTCGGCCGCCACGGCCGTCTCCGCGCGGGCCTCGGCCTGGGCGGCGGCCTTCTTCGCGCGGTTCTTCAGTACGAGCATCGAGGTGACGCCGAAGAGCACGGCGACGACCAGGCCCAGCCACGAGAAGCGCTTCAGCCACGCCTCCGCGACCACGCCCACCGAGTAGATGACGGCGGTCGTGCCGCCCGCCCACAGGATGCCGCCGAAGATGTTGGCGATCAGGAACTTCCAGTACGGCATGCGCAGAACGCCCGCGAGCGGTCCCGCGAAGATCCGCAGCAGCGCCACGAAGCGGCCGAAGAAGACCGCCCACATGCCCCACTTCTCGAACGAGCGCTCCGCCATGGCGATGTTGGACTCGCTGAAGTGCTTGGGGAACTTGCGGCCCAGTTTCGCCAGCAGCGGCCGGCCGCCCTTGCGCCCGATCGCGTAGCCGATCGAGTCGCCGATGATCGCTCCGGCCGTGGCACAGGCGCCGAGGACGTACGGGTTGATGTCACCGTGCTGCGAGGCGAGCAGGGCCGAACTGACGAGAACGATCTCGCCCGGCAGCGGAATGCCCAGACTCTCCAGCCCGATGACGACCCCCACCAGGAGGTAAATGCTGACCGCGGGGATGGTCTCTAGCCACTCCGTGATGTGCAACGCCGGTTCCTGTCGTCGAGAAGGTGCGGCTGCCCGCCGTGCGCCCCCGTGGCACACGGCGGGCAGCCTACCCGCACGTCGGCGCGCCGTGACGGCGGCCGGGAGGTCGCACCCGTCACACGGGCCGGTGGATCAGCTGTGGGGGCGCAGGGTCCAGACGACGGTCATCTCCCCCGTCACCGCGCCGTCCTCGCGCTGAATGGAGATCTCCACGGGGAACTCGGGGCGCTGCCCGGCATCGAGCTCCGCCACGACGTCGGCCACCGGGCGGCCCAGGGTGGCGGTCGCGGTGACCACGCCCATGGCGAGCTTCTTGTACCCGATCTCGGCCTTCACGGCGAGCGGCACGGCGCGCTGGAGCTGGTCGCCGAAGGCGGCGATGACGATGGCGCCGCTCGCCGACTCCGCGAGGGTGAACATGGCGCCGGCGTGCGGGCCGCCCACGTGGTTGTGGTAGGCGGCCTGGTCCGGCAGGCGGACCACGGCGCGCTCCGGGGTGGTCTCCAGGAACTCGAGGTCGAGGGTACGGGCCATGGGAACCGTGGCGACGAGCATCTCGCCGACGGACATCTGATCTGCGCTCATACCGCGCGATGTTACCCACGAGTAGGCAGCCTTGGCCATCCCTCCGGGGGCGGAGGTCCCCCCGGCGGCCGGACCCCTCTATCGTTACGGGCCATGTGGCCAGGACAGCAGCCGCCCGGGGGCGAGCAGAACCCGCAGGACGCGCACCAGAATCCGTACCGGCAGCCCGGCTCTCCGCAGCCGTACCAGCAGCCGGGGTACCCGCAGCCCGGAGCGCAGGCCGGAGCGCAGGCCGGAGCGCAGGCCGGAGCGCAGGCCGGACAGCAGCAGCCCGGCTCCCCGCCCGAGTACCAGCAGTACGGCTACCCGCACCCCGGTCACCAGCAGCCCAACCCCTACCAGCAGCCCCAGCAGCACGCGACCGCCCCGCAGTACCCGCCCGCGATGCCGCCGGGCGGTCCGCGGCCGGGCGGCGACCGGAACGGGAAGCGGACCACCGTCATCGCGGTAGCGGCCGCCCTCGCCGTCGTCGCGGCGGCGGTGGTCACCGGCGTGGTGCTCCTCGGCGAGGACGACGAGAGCGGCCCGACCCGCGCCACCGGCAAGCAGACCTCGGCGCCGCCGTCCCCCGCGCCCGAGGAGCCGTCCGCTCCCGCCTCGTCCGCCGAGAACCCGCGCGGCGGCTCGGTCGAGGGGGCCAAGCCGACGATCCCCGGCTGGAAGGTCGTCACCAACCCGAAGTACGGCACCGCCTTCGACGTACCGCCGGAGTGGGAGGTGAAGTCGCCCGGCCTGAGCATCAGCTTCACGGACGACAAGGACAAGCCCGTCATCTCCATGTCGGCCCCCGCCTACTTCAAGAGCGGCTGGTGCGGCGGGGACAGCATCCTCGGCGCGGCCGGGACCCGCGGCGCGAACGGGGCGAGCAAGACGGGCCCCGAGGCCGAGAACGTGGCCGCCGCCTGGGTCTTCGGCGGGTACGACCAGAAGGAGACCGGCACCTACAAGGTCTCCGAGGCGCGCCCGTTCACCGCGGCGTCCGGGCTCAAGGGCAGCGTCGCCGTCGCCACCGTCACGGGCGTGAAGAAGGAGGACAAGTGCGACACCGACGGCAAGTCGATCGCCTTCGCCTTCGAGAACGCGAACGGCGACTTCGCCGTCTGGAGCCTGTTCACCTCGAAGGGCGTCAAGGACGAACTCCCCGAGGCGACCGTCAAGCGGATCCTCGGCACGGTCCGGCTGGCCGACTGATCCCGGCCGGTCCGCCGCCCGACCGGTTTGGCAACGGCGGGCGACGCCAGCGATAGTCCCGGGGTGACATCTCCCGCCGCCGTTCCCCGCCGAGTCCGCCGCCCCGACTGGGCCGGCCGCAACTACGTACTGCTGACCGCCGCCGCGATCGTGACGAACCTGGGAACCCACGGTGCGCTGATCGCGTCGGCGTTCGCGGTGCTCCAGTCGGGCGGCGACGGCAGCGACGTGGGGATGGTGGCCGCCGCCCGTACGCTGCCGCTCGTCCTGTTCCTCCTCATAGGCGGGGCGGTGGCCGACCGGATACCCCGGCACCACGTGATGGTCGCCGCCAACGCGCTCAACTGCGTCTCTCAGGGCGCCTTCGCCCTCCTCGTCCTGACGGGCGACCCCCAGCTGTGGCAGATGATGCTCCTGACCGGCCTGTGCGGCGCGGGGCAGGCGTTCTTCAACCCGGCGGCCGAGGGCATGCTCCTGTCGAGCGTCAGCGGCGAGCAGGCCAACCGTGCCTTCGCCCTCTTCCGGATGGCCATGCACGGCGCGTCCATCGGCGGCGCGGCGCTCGGCGGCGCGCTGATCGCCGCGGTCGGCCCCGGCTGGGTCCTCGCCGTCGACGCCGTCGCGTTCGCGTTCGCCGGCGCGCTGCGCGCGTTCCTCGACGTGAGCCACATCCGGCCGCGCGAACCCGGCGGCGGGATGCTGTCCGACCTGCGCGAGGGCTGGCGGGAGGTCGCCGGGCGGCCCTGGCTGTGGAGCATCGTGGCCCAGTTCTCGGTGGTCGTCGCCGTCGTCGGAGCCGCCGAGGCGGTGTACGGGCCGCTGGTCGCCCAGGACGAACTGGGCGGTGCCGCGCCCTGGGGCCTCGCCCTGGCCGCCTTCGGCGTGGGCACGGTCGTCGGCGCGTTCGTGATGATGCGGTGGCGGCCCCGGCGGCTGCTGCTCGCCGGAACGCTGTGCGTCTTCCCGCTCGCCCTGCCGTCCGCGGCGCTCGCCGTGCCGCTGCCGGTGGCCGGTCTCGCCGCGGTCATGTTCATCAGCGGCGTCGCGATCGAGGTGTTCGGCGTCTCCTGGATGACGGCGCTCCACCAGGAGATCCCGGAGGAGAAGTTCTCCCGGGTGTCGGCGTACGACTGGTTCGGCTCGGTCGCGATGCTGCCGCTGGCGACGGCGGTGGCGGGGCCCGTCGAGGGCCTGGTCGGGCGGCACGAGGCGCTGTGGGGGTGCGCGGCGCTGGTGGTTCTCGTGACGGCCGCGGTGCTGTTGGTGCCCGACGTACGGAACCTGAAGCGCCGTACCCGGGAAGTGGCGAAGACGGACGGGGCCCTGGCGGTGTCAACCGACGCGGAAGGCGCCCCCGGGCGGCTCGGGTGACTCCACCGCCTCCTCGTCGCGCACGGTGCCCGCGTCACCGGTGAAGCGCCGCAGGGAGGGGCCGCTCTCCACCCGCGCGGGGAACACGTCGGCGGCGGTCCTGCGGGCGAGGGCCGCCGTGTCGATCGGAGCGTGCGAGGCGACGAGCACCGCGTTGCCGAAGCGGCGGCCGCGCAGTACGCCCGGTTCCGCGATCAGCGCGACCTGGGCGAAGACGGCCCCGAAGGTGGCCAGTTGGGAACGGAGGAAGGCGAACGGCGCGCCGTCGGCGAGGTTGGCGGCGTAGGTCCCGCCGGGGCGCAGGACGCGTCCGGCCAGGCGCGCGTACTCGACGGACGTCAGATGCGCGGGCACCCGTGAGCCGCCGAAGACGTCGGCGACGAGTACGTCGGCGGACGCGGCCGGGGCGCTTTCGAGCCATGCGCGCGCGTCGGCGCCGTGCACGCGCACGCCGCAGCCGCCGGGCAGCGGCAGGTGTTCGGCGACCAGCGCCAGCAGGCCCCGGTCGGCCTCCACCACGTCCTGGCGCGAGCCCGGCCGGGTGGCGGCCGTGTAGCGCGGCAGGGAGAGGCCGCCGCCTCCGAGGTGCAGTACGTCGAGGGGCGCGCCCGGGGCGGCCGCGCAGTCGACGACGTGGGCGAGGCGGCGCGCGTACTCGAACTCCAGGTGGGTGGGATCGTCGAGGTCGACGTACGACTGGGGCGCGCCGTCGACCGTGAGCAGCCAGGCGCGCGGCCGGTCCACGTCGGGCATCAGCTTGGCAACGCCCCAGTCCACGTCCCGGATCACGGGTATCGGCTCGTCCACGCCACCATTGTGCGCTGCCGCGCGGCCCGCGCCGGCCCGGCCCTTCGCCCGCGTCGGGGTGACGGGCCGGCCCGGCGCGCGGCAGGGAGCGCCGGGGGCGAGCGGGGCGGACGCCGCCCGCGCTCGCCCGGGGCTGCGTCCGTCAGGTGAGCAGGGACGTCACCGTGCCCGCGCCCACCGTGCGGCCGCCCTCGCGGATCGCGAAGCCGAGTCCCGGCTCCAGCGGTACCTCGCGGCCCAGTTCGACCGTCAGCGTGAGCGTGTCACCGGGGCGGGCGACAGCGGTCTCGCCGAGGTCGATGTCCCCGACGACGTCCGCCGTCCGGATGTAGAACTGCGGCCGGTAGCCCGTCGTGACGGGCGTCGTGCGGCCGCCCTCCCGCGCCGACAGCACGTACACCTGCGCGGTGAAGCGCCGGGTGGGCGTCACACTGTCCGGCGCCGCCACCACGTGGCCCCGGCGCACCGCGTCGCGCGGCATACCGCGCAGCAGCAGCGCGACGTTGTCGCCGGCCTCGGCGGACTCCATCGGCTTGCCGAAGGTCTCCAGCCCGGTGACCGTGCTGGTCTGCGGACCCCCGTCCGCGCCCAGTACCTCCACCCGGTCGCCGACCCTGACCGTGCCGCGCTCGACGGCGCCGGTGACGACCGTGCCGCGCCCGGTGATGGTGAGCACGTTCTCCACCGGCATGAGGAACGGCGCGTCCGTGTAGCGCTCCGGAATCGGTACGTACGTGTCCACCGCGTCCAGCAGCGCCTCGATGGCCGCCGTCCAGCGCGGGTCGCCCTCCAGCGCCCTGAGTCCCGAGACCCGTACGACGGGCACCGCGTCGCCGCCGTACCCGTGCTGGGAGAGCAGGTCGCGCACCTCCAGCTCGACCAGGTCGGCCAGGTCGGCGTCCTCGCCGTCGTCGACGGCGTCGGCCTTGTTGAGCGCGACGACGATGTGGTCGACGCCGACCTGGCGGGCCAGCAGGACGTGCTCGGCGGTCTGCGGCATGATCCCGTCGAGCGCGGACACGACGAGGATCGCCCCGTCGAGCTGCGCGGCTCCGGTGACCATGTTCTTGACGTAGTCGGCGTGGCCGGGCATGTCGACGTGCGCGTAGTGGCGGGTGCTCGTCTCGTACTCGACGTGCGCGATGTTGATGGTGATGCCGCGCTGCGCCTCCTCGGGGGCCCGGTCGATGCGGTCGAACGGTACGAAGGCGCCCGTGCCGCGCTCGCTGAGGACCTTGGTGATGGCGGCGGTCAGAGTGGTCTTGCCGTGGTCGACGTGGCCCATGGTGCCGATGTTGAGGTGCGGCTTGGTGCGCACGTATGCCGTCTTGGGCATGGTGATCTTCCTCGGAAGTTCGAAGCGGAGGGACCCCTGGGCCTGGCCGACCCTCCCCCTGCGGGGTCCGCCGGACGATCCGGGAAGGGTCAGCTTCGGGCGCCGTCGAGGGGCGCTGCGGCAGGCAGGGCTGCGGCGGCGACTGCTGCGACCGCTGCCGCGGCGACTGCGGCGACTGCGGCGACTGCGGCGAGGGAGGACACGGCAGCCTTCGGCGCGGCCGCGACTGCGGTCCGTGCTGCGAGGAAGGCGTGCCTGAACATGCGTTGATCCTCGCGGACACCTGCCCGCGCGTCGAACGATTTATCCGCGCCGCCCGTACGCAGTGTCCCCCCGGCCCGTGCGACGTGGGCCCGCCGCGCGTCCGCACCACGCTCCGCGCGACCGGCAGATGCGACGCGCGTTACGGCGATCACACGCGCTTGTCGGTTAGTCTCCCCGGATGCTCGACACCGCCGCCCCGCCCGTGGGGTTCGCCGTCCGCTGCACCAGAACGCTGCTCTCCCCGTGGTCCCGGCTGTCGTTCCTCGTGCTGATGCTCGCGGCAGCGGTCACGGCCGTGCTGGCCTTCGAGCCGCAGCGGCTCCTGAGCGCGGGCTGGCCCCCGCAGTTGAGCGGCGCGGCGGCCGTGGTGCTCTTCGGTGTCGCGTACGGGCTGTGCACCGCGGCGTTCGTACCGCGCCCGATCCTCAACCTGGCGGCGGGCGCCCTCTTCGGTTCGCAGGCGGGACTCGTCGCCGCCGTCGCGGGAACGGTCGTCGGCGCGGGCATCGCCTTCGGCCTCGGCCGCGTACTCGGGCAGGACGCGCTGCGCCCGCTGCTGCGCGGGCGGGCACTGCTCGCCGCCGACGGCCAGCTGAGCCGGCACGGGTTTCGCACGATGCTGGCGATCCGGCTGTTCCCTGGAGTGCCCTTCGCGGCCGCCAACTACTGCGCCGCGATCTCCCGCATGGGGTGGCTGCCGTTCCTCCTGGCCACCGGGATCGGCTCGATCCCGAACACGGCGGCGTACGTCGTCGCCGGCAGCAGCGCCTCGTCCCCCACCTCGCCCGCGTTCCTGATCGCGATGGGCTTCATCGCCCTGTCGGGGCTCGCCGCCGCGGTGGTCGCCTGGCGCAAGCGCCACCGCCTGCGCGGCGAACGGCCCGGTGCCTGACCCGCGCGACAGACCGGCGGGCGTCGAACACGACGTCCCCGCACCGCACGTGAGCGCGCCCGGCCGCAGGCCCGCGGGGACCGCCCCCGCCTGATCGGGTGCGCAGTCGGGGGCTTCCCGCAGCCCCGACATCTTCGGGCGATACGCTGCCCACCAACTGACCTTGACTGCACCTGCACGCTGCACGCCGCTGCACAAATACATCGGGACGGCCTTAGCCCCATGAGTTGGTTCGAATCATTCATCCTCGGACTCGTCCAGGGGCTCACAGAGTTTCTGCCGATCTCGTCGAGCGCCCATCTGCGTCTGACGGCGGCCTTCGCCGGCTGGCACGACCCCGGCGCGGCCTTCACCGCGATCACCCAGATCGGCACCGAGGCGGCCGTCCTCATCTACTTCCGCAAGGACATCGCCCGGATCGTCTCCGCGTGGTGCAGGTCGCTCGTCGACCGGTCGATGCGCGGCGACCACGACGCCCAGATGGGCTGGCTCGTCATCGTGGGCTCCATCCCCATCGGCGTGCTCGGCGTCACCCTCAAGGACCACATCGAGGGCCCCTTCCGCGACCTGCGGCTGATCGCCACCACGCTGATCGTCATGGGCATCGTCCTGGGCATCGCCGACCGCCTCGCCGCCCGCGACGAGGTCGGCGGCAAGCACCGCGCGATCCGGGAGCGCAAGACGCTCAGGGAACTGGGCGTGAGGGACGGCCTGATCTTCGGCGTCTGCCAGGCCATGGCCCTGATCCCCGGCGTTTCCCGCTCCGGTGCGACGATCAGCGGCGGTCTGCTGATGGGTTACACCCGCGAGGCGGCGGCGCGCTACTCGTTCCTGCTCGCCATCCCCGCCGTGCTGGCGTCCGGGGCCTTCGAGCTCAAAGACGCGAGCGAGGGCGGCCACGTGTCGTGGGGCCCGACGATCTTCGCAACGATCATCGCCTTCGTGGTCGGTTACGCCGTGATCGCGTGGTTCATGAAGTTCATCACGACCAAGAGCTTCATGCCGTTCGTGATCTACCGCGTCCTGCTCGGCATCCTGCTGTTCGTCCTGGTCGGTACGGACACGCTCAGCCCCCACGCGGGCGAGTCGGCGGGCTGATCCGCGCGCGTCACCAGTGCGAAGGGCGGGTCAGCGCGGGCGGCAGCCCGGTGCCGGCGTCGCCCTTCGCCGCGTTGAGCTGCGCCTGCGTCAGGAAGAAGCTGCCCGTGAGGTCGGCGCCCGAGAGGTCGGCGTCGCGGAGGTCCGCGCCGATCAGGTCGGCCACCCTGAGGTCGGCGCCCCTGAGGTCGGCGCCGATCAGGTACGCCCCCCGCAGGTCGGCGCCGTACAGGTCGGCGCCCTTGAGGTTCGCGCCGATGAGGTCTGCGCCCCTGCGGTTCTTCTTCGCCCCGCCCCTGCGGCCGGCGCCGCGGCCCTTCCCGGCCCGCGCGCCCCGGCCGGCGGCCCCGCCGGCCGCGCCCAGGGCACCGGCGCGCACGAGTTCGCTCGTACGCAGCAGGAGCACGTTGACCTCCTGGCGGTGCGCCGCCACGTCGAGGGCGAGGATCTCGTCGGGGCTGCCCTGCGCGAGGCGCTCGATCCTGGTCAGCGCCCCGCGCAGGTCGGCGTGGAGCGGGCGGGCCGGCTCCAGCTCGAGCGCCTCGGTGAGGTACCGGAGCAGCTCGTGGAGCTGGCGCACGACGGGCAGCAGCGCGAACATCTGCCGCGCGGTCTGCGGGGCGCTGCGCCAGTCCTGCCCGGCATAGGTGACCTGGGAGATCCGCTGGCCCGCGCCGAAGCAGTCGTACACGGTGCAGCCCTGGTAGCCCTCGGGCCGCAGGCGCGCGTGGACACCGCAGCGGAAGTCCGGGAGCAGGTTGCCGCACGGCTGCCCGGCGTCCTTGTCGACCGCGAAGTCGGCGGAGGCCGTGAAGGCGAGTGCGACACAACACAGTGCGAAGCAGTTCGCGCAGTCGGCACGCAGATCGAGGCCGCCTCGGCCGGGGTCGGTTTCGGCGGGAACGCGCTGCTCGGACACGGTGTGCGGTCTCCAGGTGAGGGATCGTGACGCCGTCGGCCGGCGTCGGCGATCAATGCTAGTGCGAGGAAAACCACTGCCGTTCCGGTGCTCACTGTCAGTGCCTGGCCGTAGTCTTGTCGCATGTACCGCACACCCCCGCCGGTTGGTTCCGTGCGACCCCTGACCGAGGCGAATGAGGCAATTCGCGCTCTGGTGGAGTCGCGCGCCGACGAGGCATGGCCTGCGGACGAGTACGAGACGCTGCTCCTCCAGTGGGCCGCGGCCGTGCGCGGGGAGATCACCGAAGCAGCCTGACCGGCCCGCCGCTCGACTTCTCGCCGCCCGCGCCGGCTCAGCCCCCACCGCGTTCCCGGTCCCCGGGTGCCGGCGAACCCGGCCACGAGGCCGAGGCGCGCTCCGCGCGGTCCTCGCGCACTGACCGCCGCCGCTCCCGGAGGTCTCCCGCTGCCGGGACGCCCCTCGCGCCGTGCGCGGCCCTTGGCTCGGAGCGCCGGCTGCCGGAGACTGGCCCGATGACGCAGCGCGAAGAGCTCGCGACCGTACTGGACCGCCTGGCCGTCGACGCGGTCGTGACCGGCTACGCGATCGCCGTGGACGACGCCGACTGGGCCGGCTACCGCGCCCTGTTCACCCCGGGCGGCCGGGCCGACTACCGCACCGCCGGCGGCATCGAGGGCCCGGCCGCCGAGGTGGCCGACTGGCTGGCCCGGACGATGCGGCGCTTCCCCGTACGCCAGCATCTGATCGTCAACCGGCGGCTGCGGCTCGACCATCTCGGCGGCGGCGCCGGGGACCGCGCGGCGCTCCGGGCCGACTACGTGAACCCGATGGTGTTCGAGTCCGCGCCGGAGGGGCCCAGGGGCGACGACGTTCCGCGGCGCCCGGCCGAGCCCAACTTCACGACCGGCGGCCGGTACGCGTTCGGCCTCATCCGCACGGAGGACGGCTGGCGGATCAGCTCGGTGGTCGTCCAGGAGAAGTGGCGGCGCACCACGCTCTGACGTGCGCGGATCCTGTTACACCCGCGCCGTCGCGGGCACACTGTCCGCGATCGCCGCGCTGCCCCACACTGGTGGCAGGGACTGCTCCTGGACTCCTCGGGGGGCAGAGCGGCAGGACGAGGAGGCGCGCGCATGCGGATTCCGGCCGGCCGGTGGGACGGGCTGTCGTCGCCCTGGTGGCGCGGTCTCGCCGCGGTGGTGCTCGGCGCCCTGCCCGCGCTCTCCTTCCCCGCGCCGTCCCTGTGGTGGTTCGCGTACGTCGCCCTCGTGCCGTGGATGCTGCTGATCCGCTCGGCGCCGACGGGCCGGCGGGCGGCTCTGGACGGCTGGCTCGGAGCCACCGGGTTCATGATCGCCGTGCATCACTGGCTGATGCCGAGCCTGCACGTGTTCATCGTGGTCCTGGCGGCGTTGCTGGCCCTCCTGTGGCTGCCGTGGGGGTGGCTGGTCAGGTCGATGCTGGGCGGGACGCCGTCGGTGCGCCGCGCGACGGCCGCCCTCGCCGTCGTGCCCTCCGGTTGGCTGATGGCGGAACTGGTCCGCTCCTGGCAGGGGTTGGGCGGGCCGTGGGGGCTGCTCGGTTCGAGCCAGTGGGAGGTCGCCCCGGCGCTGCGGCTCGCGTCGGTCGGCGGTGTCTGGCTGGTGAGCCTGCTGGTGGTCGCGGTCAACACCGGCGTCGTGGTCGTGGTGGGCGTGCCCGCGGCCCGCAGGCCCGTGGTCGCCGCTCTTGCGGCCTGCGCCGTCGCGGCGGTCGCCGTGTGGGCGTGGGCGCCGCGCCCCGAGGAGGCCGGCCGGGCGCGCGTGGGTGTCGTACAACCGGGCGTCGTGAACGGGCCCGAGCGGCGCTTCGCGCTCAGCGAGGAGCTCACCCGTGACCTCGCGGGGCAGGACCTCGACCTGGTGGTGTGGGGCGAGAGCAGCGTGGGGGCGGACCTGACCGAGCGCCCCGACCTCGCGGCGCGGCTCGTCACCCTGTCCGGGCTGGTGGACGCCGACGTACTGGTCAACGTGGACGCGCGGCGGGCCGACCGGCCCGGCATCTTCAAGAGCTCCGTGCTGGTGGACCCGGAGGGCGTCACCAACCGCCGGTACGACAAGATGCGCCTCGTCCCCTTCGGCGAGTACGTCCCCGCGCGGTCGGTGCTCGGCTGGGCGACCTCGGTGGGCAAGGCCGCGGGCGAGGACCGCAGGCGCGGCACGAACCCCGTGGTGATGCCGCTGTCCGGCGGGCTGCGCGTCGGACCTCTGGTGTGCTTCGAGTCGGCGTTCCCCGACATGAGCCGCGAACTGACCCGGCGGGGAGCCCAGGTGCTGGTCACCCAGTCGGCGACGTCGACGTTCCAGAACAGCTGGGCGCCCGAGCAGCACGCCTCGCTCGCGGCGCTGCGGGCCGCCGAGACCGGCCGGCCGGTGGTGCACGCGACGCTCACCGGTGTGAGCGCGGTGTTCGGCCCCGGCGGCGAGCGCGTCGGCCCGCCGCTGGGGACGGACGCGAGTGCGTCCGCGGTGTACGACGTCCCGCTGGCCGGGGGCACGACGGTGTACGCGCGGGCCGGCGACTGGGCCGTCCACGGCGCGCTCGCCGTACTGGCCCTGCTGGGCGCGGCGGCGGGCGTACGGGCGCTCAGGCGGCCCGCTGCCCCTCGGCCGCCAGAACGATCCGCTCGCACAGCTCGTGCGTCAGCAGCGCGTCCCGGGCGCTGAGGGTTGTTCCGGCCCGTACGGCGTCGAGGAAGGCGTCGACGGACTGCTCGATGCCCCGCTGGCGCGCCACCGGCACCCAGTCGCCGCGACGGCGGACGGTCGGCTGCCCCTTGTGGTCGACGACCTCGGCGAGGTTGAGGACCTGGCGCTTGGCGTCCTGGCCGGAGACTTCGAGGATCTCCTCGGTGGAGCCGTTCATCCGGTTCATGGTGCCGATCGCGGTGAAGCCGTCGCCGGAGAGCTGGAGGACGACGTGGTGCACCAGTCCCTCGACGACCTTCGCTCGTACGTCGACGTGCTCGACGGCGCCCGGGACGAGGAAGCGCAGGGTGTCGACGACGTGGATGAAGTCGTCGAGGACGAGGGTGCGCGGGTCCTCGGGAAGACCGACGCGGTTCTTCTGCATGATGATCAGATCGCGCGGGTGCTCGGCGCACTGCGCGTACCCGGGGGCGAGCCGGCGGTTGAAGCCGACGGCGAGGCTGACGCCGCGCTCCTCGGCGAGCCGCACGAGCCGCTCGGACTCGGCCAGTTCGTACGCGAGCGGCTTGTCGACGTACGTCGGCACGCCCGCCTCCAGCAGCCGGGTCACGATCTGCGGATGCGCGGTGGTGGGCGCGTGCACGAAGGCGGCGTCGAGCCCCTGGCCGAGCAGCGCGTCGAGGTCCGCGTGGCACTGCGCGGCGGGGATCCGGTGGGCCGCCGCGACCTGCGCGAGGGTGGCGGGCGTGCGGGTCTGCAGGTGCGGTTCGAGCCCCGGGCGGGTGGTCAGTACCGGCAGATATGCCTTCTGAGCGATGTCTCCGAGCCCGATGACGCCGACCTTCACGGAGGGTCTCCCTAACGCTGTGCCTGATGATCGCGGACCTGGCGGTCCCGCGCTCCGGCAGCATACGTGCGCTGCGGCGGCAGCCAGTCGGCGATGCCGTCGAAGGTCCGCAGGGCGAGGCCCGGACCGAAGCCGGCGAGGCGCATCGCGGTGTCGCGCACGGCGACGCCCGGGGCGCCGCGCAGCGACACCAGCCGCGCGATGGCCGCGGACTTGCGGACGATGCCGGTGGTGCGCGGCAAGCGGTCGGCGGAGTACGCGGCGAGACCGGTCCCCAGATCGGTCGCGTCCGGCAGGTGGTGGGCGAGGACGACGCCGTCCTCGATGGCCTGGTTGCCGCCCTGGCCCATGGTGGGGCACATGGCGTGCGCCGCGTCGCCGAGCAGCACGGTCCTGCCGCGGTGGAAGGCGGGCAGCGGATCGATCAGGTGGTGCACGTCGTGACGCAGCACCTGGTCGGGGTCGGCCGCTTCGATGATCCCGGGCACGGGGCTGTGCCAGTCGCCGAACCTGCGCAGGAGTTCGGCCTTCTCACCGTCCGGCGCGCGCTCACCGGCGGGGGTGACGGCGGCGGCGTACGCGTAGACCCGGCCGTCCTTGAGCGGCTGGCTGCCCCACAGGGCGCCGCGTCCCCAGGTCTCGTGCGGCGCGAAGGAGGGGACGGCGCCGGCGGGGACGACCACGCGCCAGGTGGTGAGGCCCGAGTAGGCGGGGCCGGGGTGGTCCGGGAACAGGGCGCGGCGCGTCGCGGAGTTGATGCCGTCCGCGCCGACGACGAGGTCCGCCTCGATGCTCCCGTCCGGGGTGGTGACCACGGCGGGACGGCCGCCCGCCACGCCGGGGTCGGCCGACGTCGCGGCGGAGCCCGTGCGGACCGAGCCGTCGGGGAGCCGCGCGGCGAGGCGCTCGACAAGGGTGGCGCGGTGGACGAGGACGAGGGGGCCGCCGAAGCGCTCGGCCGCGGCGGAGCTGTTCGTACGGGCGAGCCAGCGGCCGGCGGGGGTGCGCATGCCGCCGTCGCCCTGCCATGCGGCCAGGGCGCGGATCTCCTCGCCGAGTCCGACGACGTCCAGGGCGTGGTGCCCGTTGGGGGCGAGCGCGATCCCGGCGCCGACCGCCTCGACCGACGGCGCGCGCTCCAGGACCGTGACGCGCCAGCCGTTCTGGTGCAGGGCGACGGCGGCGGTCAGTCCGCCGATGCCGCTGCCCACCACGACGGCATGCGGCTGGGACCGGGCTGGTGCGGGGGTCTGTGTGCGGGGCTTGGGGCTGCTGGCCATGACGCCTCCTCGGCAACTACACCTGTAGTGACACGAGGAGCGTACTACAGGTGTAGTCGACGCGATAGGTTGTTCCCATGACCGCACGCGCCACGACGGGCCGCTCCCGCCCCGAACTGATCACCGACGCCGCGCTGGCCCTGCTCGTCGAGCGCGGGATGCGCGGGCTCACCCACCGGGCCGTCGACGAGCGCGCCGGCCTGCCGCAGGGCTCGACGTCCAACTACGCCCGCACCCGCCAGGCGCTTCTGGAGGCGACCGTTCGCCGGCTGGCCGAACGCGAGGCCCGGGTGCTCGCCCTGGACGGGATGCCCGGGCCGACCGGCGGGCTGGACGGCATCGTCGGCGCGTTCGCGGGAGTCCTGCACCGCCATCTGACCCACCATCGTGAGCTTCTCGTCGCGCGGTACGAACTGGGCCTGGAGGCGACGCGCCGGCCCGAACTGCGCGCGTTCTACGACGCGGCCGGACGCCACCACTTCCGCGAGCCGCTCAACGCGCTCATGGCGGCGGCCGGTTCACGGGAACCCGAGCGCCACGCCCTGTCCCTGGTGGCCTGGTGCGAGGGGCTGATGTTCTCCTGCGCGGCGGGTTCGTACCACGCGGCGGTTCCCAGTGAGGAGGAACTGCGCAAGGGCTTCGAGGAGTTGCTGCGCGGGATGCTCGGCGTGCCGGGTGGCGGCGCCGAAGGGCCGGCCGGGACCTGAGCGCCGGCAGTGCGGCCCGGCGGCGAGGGGATCAGGGGGTGACCCCGCGGGCCCGCCGCGCGAGGGCGTCGAAGGCACCGCGGGCGACCTGCGCATCACTCGTGCGGGCCAATCTCCCGACGCGAACTCCCGGAAACCTCCCCGCGCCCCCCAGAGTGGCGCGGGTGCACCGAACGAGAACCACAGTGAAGATCCTCATGGGAGTGGCGGTCACGGCCGTCTCCGCCAC
>NZ_VBVX01000726.1 GCF_005981925.1 Streptomyces albidochromogenes | reverse complement strand
CCGCAGGCGCGGGCGCGGGTGCTGCTCATGAACGCCACCGCCTGGTGGCCGAGCTGGAAGAGCTGCTGGGCCACATCCGGTCCCGTGAAGGGTTCGCCGCTTTCGGCCTGCCCCCGACGATCGACGACCTCCTGGCCGAAGCCGCCCACGGCCCCGTGGTGACGTACAACGTCAGCCGGTACCGCAGCGACGCGCTGCTCCTCACCAGCGAGGGCATCACCGCCTGCCCTTTGCCCCGACTCACCGAGGAAGCCCTCTACACCTAACTCGAGACCTTTTACGCGGCCTTGGACGAGTCGACAGCGCCCGACGGCGACCGGATCGCCGCGCAGCGGTCACTGCGCGGCGTACTGGAATGGCTCTGGGAGGCGGCCGCGGAGCCAGTCCTGACGGCCATGTCGACGACGCCTGGTGGGCCCCCTGGGCCCGATGCCGGGGAGCCCCTGCCCCGGGTGTGGTGGGTGCCGGGCGGACTCATGGGCCTGCTCCCCCTGCACGCGGCGGGCTTCCACACCGACCCTGGAGCCGGCCCACCGCGCCGCACGGTGATGGACCGGGTGATCTCCTCCTACACCCCCACGGTCCGAGCC
>NZ_VBVX01000725.1 GCF_005981925.1 Streptomyces albidochromogenes | reverse complement strand
GCGCGGACGCCTCGTGCATCCCGGCAAAGGCCGGATCGTCGAGGGTCCCGAGCCCGTACGACTGGTCCGCCCTTCGAGGATCCGCCGAAGCCGCCCGCACCGCCGCCACATAGTCCTCGCGGTGCACGAGCCGCAGCGTCGAGTCCCCCGCGGCCGGCGCAGCGACCACGTCCACGGCCTGGTCGAGCCCGTACGCCCGTACGAGCCCCATGGTCAGGGCGAGCCTGACCGGGTCCATCGGGTGGCTCGCCCCGAAGTCGTAACCCGTAACCGCGTCATCCCACATCAACCGTGCGCGCCCGCTCATGCCCGCCACCGTATCGGTCGCTCCCGGAGGCGAACGACCGGGCGTACACCAGCGTCACCAGCACCAGAACCATCGGCACGAGCATCGCCCCGCGATAACTCCACACGTCGCCGAGCGCCCCCACCAACGGTGCACCCACCAGAAAACCCACATAGTTGAACACATTCAGCCGGGCCACCGCCGCGTCACTCGCCGCCTCCGGGAAGATCCGCCCCGCCGCCGCGAAGGTCTGCGGCACGATCACACACAGCCCGAACCCGAGCATCGTGCTGTCTCTTATACACCTCT
>NZ_VBVX01000076.1 GCF_005981925.1 Streptomyces albidochromogenes | reverse complement strand
GTGTCGGGGCTTCGGGGTTGGTGCCGTGCCGGGGCGTCTCCTCGGGTGTCGAACGTTCGGCTCGCGCCGTGATGGTTCGGGCGTCGTTGCGTTCGACGCCCTGCGGGGAGCGCCCCTGCACGGCCCCGCCCGGCAGCTTGGTGTGCGGCGGGGTTATGGGGGGCCCGGCCAGATCAGTTGCGTGTAGGCGCCGAACCACAGGGACGCCAGGGCCGTGCCGCCGAGCACCAGCGCACCGGTGAGCCGCCGCGCCCGGGCCACGGCCAGCGCCACCGGCAGCAGCAGTGGGAAGCCGGGCACCAGGAAGCGGGCCCGGGGGAAGTAGACGCCGCCGCTGCCCAGCACGACCAGCAGCAGTACGCCGGTGAACACGAGCAGCGGCAGCGGCAGGCGCTCGGCGGCGCAGAGCGCGAACAGGGCCACGGAGAGGAACAGCACCAGCGTCACCACCACCAGGTACAGGTGAGGTTTCGACTGGTAGAGCAGAAGGCGGCGCATCTCGCGCAGGGTGTCGGCCCCGCCGTCCCACTCGTTCAGCCACAGCTCCTGTACGGCGAGGTAGCCGTCCCAGCGGCCGAGCCGTACGCCCACCCAGGCGACGTAACCGGTCCAGCCCAGCGGCGCGATCAGCCCGGCCGCGAGCACGGCGGGGCGCGGTCCCCTTCCCCTGCGCCACGCCTGCCACAGCGACACCGCCGCCGCCACCGAGACGGCCGCGGCGACGGCCACGCCGGTGGGGCGGGTCAGGCCGGCGAGTGCGGCGAGGGCGCCGGCCCACAGCCAGCGGCCGGCGAGGACGGCGTACAGCGACCAGGCCGTCAGCGCCGTGAACAGCGACTCCGTGTAGCCCATCCACTGGACGACGGCGACCGGCGCGCAGCCCCACAGGACGGCGAGCAGTGTGCCGGTCCGGCGCCCGTACAGCCGGTCGCCCACGGCGAAGATCCCCCACGCGGCGACCAGGGAACAGGCGACGGCGAGCAGCACCCCGACGCTGGCGCGCGAGCCAGGGGTGACGGCCGCCACGAGCTTGATCAGTGCCGGGTAGAGCGGGAAGAACGCGAGGTTGTTGCTGTTGCGCGCGGTGCCCAGCGCGGAGTCGTACCCGCTGTCGGCGATCTCCAGGTACCAGCGGGAGTCCCAGGAGGTGGCGAGGGCGGGCCACAGGCCGTGGCCCTTGAGGTGCGCCCAGTGCGCGAGCACCAGTACGCCCGCGAGGCGTACGGCGATGTATCCGGCCAGGGCGGGGGCGGCCCGCCGCAGGGACTTCGTCAGCCGGTTCCGCGTTCCTTCGTGCGGGCGCCCGGCGGCCGGGACGGCCGTGCGGGACCGGGCGGTCGCCGGTGGTGCGGTCGGGGGCACTGCGGCAGCTCCTGGGACTCGGCGGGGGATACCGGGTCACCCTTCCTCGCACGGTCGCCGGAGGGCACGGAGCGCTGCGTCAACTGCCGTACGCAAACCACTCGTCCGGGCGGTCGGCCCCGGGCAGGGGCCGGCCACCCGGACGCGGTGGTCAGATGCCCGCGGCCGCCGACAGGTCGCGCTTGATGGCGGCGAGGATGCCCTCGGCCCGCTCCTTGGCGTCCGCCAGCTCGCTCGCCCCGGCGACCGGGACGACGGCCTCCAGGTAGCACTTGAGCTTCGGCTCGGTGCCGCTCGGCCGGACGATCACCCGGGCCTGCACCTCACCGTCGAGGTAGTAGCGCAGGCCGTCCGTGGGCGGGAGCCTGTCCGTGCCGCGGGTCAGGTCCTCGGCGGACGTGACGGTCAGCCCCGCGAGAGAGGCGGGCGGCCGGGCGCGCAGGCGGGCCATCGCGTCGGCGATCACCGTGAGGTCCTCGACGCGGACCGACAGCTGGTCGGTGGCGTGCAGACCGTGCTCGACGGCGAGGTCGTCGAGGAGGTCGAGGAGCGTGCGGCCCTGGGACTTCAGGACGGACGCCAGCTCGGTGACGAGGAGCGCCGCCGTGATGCCGTCCTTGTCGCGTACGCCCTCGGGGTCGACGCAGTAGCCGAGCGCCTCCTCGTAGCCGTAGCGCAGGCCGTCGACGCGGGCGATCCACTTGAAGCCGGTCAGCGTCTCCTCGTACGGCAGGCCCGCCGCGGCGGCGATCCGGCCGAGGAGGGACGACGAGACGATCGACTCGGCGAACGTGCCGGTCGCGCCCTTGCGGACCAGGTGCGCGGCGAGCAGCGCGCCGACCTCGTCGCCGCGCAGCATCCGCCACTCGTCGGTGCCGGGCAGGGGCACGGCGACGGCGCAGCGGTCGGCGTCCGGGTCGTTGGCGACGATCAGGTCCGGCCGGGCGCGACGGGCGGTGGCGAAGGCCAGGTCCATGGCCCCCGGCTCCTCCGGGTTGGGGAAGGCGACCGTGGGGAAGTCCGGGTCCGGCTCGGCCTGCTCGGCCACGAGCACGGGCTCGGGGAACCCGGCGCGGGCGAAGGCGGCCGTCAGGACCTCCTTGCCGACGCCGTGCATGGCCGTGTAGACGACGCGGGCGGTGCGGGGGGTCCCCGCGGTGAGGACCGCGTCCGTACGGGCCAGGTACGCCTCCAGGACCTCCTCGTCGAGGGTGAACCAGCCCGTCTCGGGGCGCGGCACATCCGCGAGGGACGCCACGGCGGCGATCTCGGCGGCGATCTCCGCGTCGGCGGGCGGCACGATCTGCGAGCCGTCACCGAGGTAGACCTTGTAGCCGTTGTCGCGGGGCGGGTTGTGGCTCGCGGTGACCTCGACGCCGGCAACGGCGCCCAGGTGCCTTATGGCGTACGCGAGCACGGGGGTGGGCAGCGGGCGCGGCAGGAGGGCGGCGCGCAGGCCGGCGCCGGTCATCACGGCGGCGGTGTCGCGGGCGAAGTCGGCGCTCTTGTGGCGGGCGTCGTAGCCGATGACGACGAGGCCGTCCGTCTGCCCCTTCGCCTTCAGGTACGCGGCGAGGCCGGCGGCGGCGCGGATGACCACGGCGCGGTTCATGCGCATGGGGCCGGCGCCGAGTTCGCCGCGGAGCCCGGCCGTGCCGAACTGGAGCGTGCCGGCGAACCGGGCGGCGATCTCGTTCAGGTCCTCGGCCTCGATGAGCTTGGCGAGCTCGTCGCGGGTCTCGCTGTCCGGGTCCTCGGCCAGCCAGGCCGAGGCCCGTGCGATGAGCTCCTGCTCCTGCTGCACGATGTGGTCCACCTCTCGTGTGGGGTGCGTGGTCTTGCGGTGTGCTGCGGCGGGCTTGTTCCCCCGCCCGCCCGTTCCGGAACCGCCGGACCCCGGCCGCCCCGCGGGCGGGTCCTCGAACGCCGGACGGGCTGGACGCGCGCACCGGGCGGGAGACGTCCCGCCCGGCGGCGCTGTCCAGCCCCTCCGGCGTTCGAGGAGCGGGGCCCGGCCGGGCCGGTGATCAGATGCGTTCGAGGACCTGCGCCAGGAGCGCGCCCATGCGGGTGGCCGAGTCGCGGCCGGCCTGGAGGACTTCCTCGTGGTTCAGCGGTTCGCCCGTCAGGCCCGCCGCCAGATTGGTGACCAGCGAGATGCCGAGCACCTCCGCGCCGGCCTCGCGCGCGGCGATGGCCTCCAGGACGGTGGACATGCCGACCAGGTCGCCGCCCATGACGCGGACCATGTTGATCTCGGCGGGCGTCTCGTAGTGCGGGCCGGGGAACTGGACGTAAACGCCCTCCTCCAGGGTGGCGTCCACCTCCTTGCACAGCGCGCGCAGGCGCGGCGAGTACAGGTCCGTCAGGTCCACGAAGTTCGCCCCGATGATCGGCGAGGTGGCCGTCAGGTTGATGTGGTCGCTGATGAGGACCGGCTGGCCGGGGCGCATGCCCGGACGCAGGCCGCCGCAGCCGTTGGTGAGGACGACGGTCTTGCAGCCGGCGGCGACGGCGGTGCGCACGCCGTGCGAGACGGCGGCGACACCGCGGCCCTCGTAGTAGTGCGTACGGCCGAGGAAGACCAGTGCGCGCTTGTCGCCGATCTTGTACGAGCGGACCGTGCCCGCGTGTCCGGCGACGGCCGGCGGCGGGAAGCCGGGCAGCTCGGTGACCGGGAACTCGTGCTCGGGCGCGCCGAGCGCTTCGGCGGCGGGCACCCAGCCCGACCCCATCACGAGGGCGACGTCGTGGGTCTCGGCGCCGGTCAGTTCGCGCAGGCGGGCGGCGGCGGCGTCGGCTGCCGCGTGGGGGTCGGCGAAGCCGTCGGCGGGGGCAGGGGTAACAGATGCGTTCACGCCGACGAGGGTAACCGGTGAATCCCTACGCGCGTAGATGTCGCTGCCGACGGTGTTGCGATCGTTGCCTTGTCGGATCGGACAAGGGGCGGACCGCGACCCTCAGCAGGGGCGCTTGCGCAGCTCCATGACGTAGTCGTGCGGGGCGCCGGCGGACTCCGCCGCGTCGGCGATCTCCCCCAGGTAGCGGGCGGACGGAAGGCCGCCCTCGTACCCGTTCAGCACGTACACCCAGGCCGGCTCCTCGCCGTCCAGGGTGTCCACGCGCACCCGCATCCGGCGGTAGATGTCGAGTCCGACACCTTCCCAGCGGTCCATGGAGTCCTCGTCCATGGGAGCGATGTCGTACAGCGCGACGAAGACCTGCGAGCGCGGGGCCTCCACGATGGTGGCGAGCGCGCCTTCCCAGCCCATCGACTCCCCGCCGAAGGTCAGCCGCCAGCCGTTGAGCCAGCCGGTCCCGCGCAGCGGTGAGTGCGGTGCGCGGCGCGTCATCAGCCGCGCGTCGAGGTTGCCGGCGTACGCGGCGTAGAGCGACATGTGGTCGAGGGTACGGGAGGGGGTGGCGCGGCGGGGGCCGCGGAGCGGTGCGGCCGGATGGAGGGACCCGGGGCGAAGCACCTTGAAGCGTGCGGGACAATGGAGTACGTACTGCATTCCCCCCGGGCGATCCCCGGATCCCCGGCCGAGCGGGCAGACGGGCCGGGATTGACAATGCGAGGCGGACTTTTTCGTGACCCGGATCGTGATCATCGGTGGCGGACCCGGCGGATACGAGGCGGCCCTGGTGGGCGCCCAGCTCGGCGCGGAGGTGACCGTCGTCGACAGCGACGGTCTGGGCGGGGCGTCGGTGCTCACCGACTGCGTGCCGTCCAAGACTCTGATCGCGACGGCCGAGGTGATGACGACCTTCGACTCTTCGTACGAGGAGTTGGGCATCATCGTCGCCGACGACACGCCGCACATCGAGCAGGCGGCCCGCGTGGTCGGCGTGGACCTGGGCAAGGTCAACCGCCGTGTGAAGCGCCTCGCGCTCGCCCAGTCCCACGACATCACCGCGTCCGTCACGCGGGCCGGCGCGCGGGTGCTGCGCGGCCGGGGCCGGCTGGAGGGCCAGCAGGACGCCGACGGCTCGCGCACGGTCGTGGTCACGTACGGCGACGGCAACGAGGAGCGCCTGACCGCCGACGCGGTGCTGATCGCCACCGGCGGGCACCCGCGCGAGATCCCCGACGCGCTGCCCGACGGCGAGCGCATCCTGAACTGGACGCAGGTGTACGACCTCGACGAGCTCCCCGAGGAGCTCATCGTGGTCGGCTCCGGCGTGACCGGCGCCGAGTTCGCCGGCGCGTACCAGGCGCTCGGCTCGCGGGTCACCCTCGTCTCCTCGCGCGACCGCGTGCTGCCGGGCGAGGACCCGGACGCCGCCGCGGTCCTGGAGGACGTCTTCCGGCGGCGCGGCATGAACGTCATGGCCCGCTCGCGCGCCGAGTCCGCCAAGCGCGTCGGCGACCGCGTGGAGGTCACCCTCTCCGACGGGCGTGTCATCAGCGGTACGCACTGCCTGATGGCCGTCGGCGCCATCCCGAACACCGCGGACATGGGCCTGGAGGAGTCCGGGGTCCGGCTCAGGGACTCGGGCCACATCTGGACCGACAAGGTCTCCCGTACGACCGCTCCGGGCGTGTACGCGGCGGGCGACGTGACCGGCGTGTTCGCGCTCGCGTCGGTCGCGGCCATGCAGGGCCGGATCGCGATGTACCACTTCCTCGGCGACGCCGTGACCCCCCTGAACCTCAAGACGGTCTCGTCGAACGTCTTCACCGACCCCGAGATCGCGACGGTCGGCTACACCCAGGCGGACGTGGACGCGGGCAAGATCGACGCCCGCTCGGTGAAGCTGCCGCTGCTGCGCAACCCGCGCGCGAAGATGCAGGGCATCCGCGACGGCTTCGTCAAGATCTTCTGCCGCCCGGGCACCGGCATCGTGGTCGGCGGCTGTGTCGTCGCACCGCGCGCGAGCGAGCTGATCCATCCGATTTCGATCGCGGTCGACAACAACCTGACCGTGGAACAGATCGCGAACGCCTTCACGGTCTACCCGTCCCTGTCGGGATCGATCGCCGAGGTCGCACGGCAGCTGCACACCCGCAAGACGTCCGCCGAGGCGTAGGCACGGGGGGCGCACACCGCGTCCCCCGTGTCCTTTGCGTGCGCGCTGTCAGTCGTCGCTGACCACGAAGAGGTTCAGATCCGTTGACAGTGTCCGGGCGCTCTTCGCCGCCGTCTGCCAGTCGTCGCCCTCCAAGGACTGGTACGGCGGTTCCATGAGATCGCGGTACTGGTCGAAGCCGGCCCGGGCCTCCGCCAGCCCTATGCCCATGCGCTGCCGGGCCACCTCGGCCGCGGAGGCAGGAGTGCTGGTCGGCTTCATCAGGACGCGCTGGCGCAGCCAGTCGTTGTTGGCGGCCGGTGTGTTGGGTGTACCGCTGTCGTCCGCCGTCCGGCCGTCTTCGTCGAGCCGGGGGAACTCGGGCCTGTCCTGCCTGGAAGCCCGGACCGTGGCCATGAGTTGCCTGATCCCCCAAGCATTGGTGATCATTTTGTCGACCACCGTCGACGCGTGACCGCGATAGGCCGCCGATCCGCGGTCCACACCCAGGCCACCGAGCGCCAGTAGCGGTACGACCGCCCGAGCGGCGACCTCGCAGCAGCGGGGGCCGCTCTCGCCCTTGGCCACCTCCGCCAGCGCCTCCCTCTCCAGTTCGTCCAGGTCTTCGTCCTCCGGACGCGGCACCACGTCCCAGTCCTGTCCCACGCGCGTCCACAGCGCGTGCACAGCCGCGTTGCGGGCGCGGTCCAGTAGGTGGCTGTCCTGGCCGGAGAAGGAGCGAAGCGCCAGTTCGAAGACGTACGGTGAACGTCCCTTCGCCGAAAACGACTTGGCGCCCAGCACGTCATTGATCACCCGTCGCTTGTCCTTCGACGGCGTGGTCATCAGCCTGATGAGCCAGGCGCACCGCTCGTCCCGATGCGTGCTGAGACCGATCCTCTTCGCCACATCGGTGAGGTCCTCCCGGCCCAGGGCGAAGACGAGACTGTCCGGATCCAGTAGGCCGTAGTCGGCAAGAGTGTTTACCGCACGCTCGGCGAGCAGCGTCCTCTGCGCCTCCTCGGAGAACGCCTTCGGTTCGATGTTCTGCGCCCCCAGAGCCAGATTCAGCGTGCTGACGTAGCTCGCCTGCCCGGTCCGCTGTTGCGGTGTGGCCTGTTCGCTCCAGCCCCAGCCGACGATGAGATCGGCCTCGGCGGTGAGAGCGTTGAGCCGCCTTTCGGCCTGCATCAGGTCGTCCAGTCGCATCTCCTCGCTCTTGGACAGTTCCGTCGCGACTTTGGCCAGGTCGCGCATCAGCCTGCTGAGCCAGCGTCGCTGAGAGGCCGGGTCCATGGTGAGGATCGTCGACTCTGTCAGGCCCAGGATCCGGTGGGCGGACGCGGTGCGCGAGGATCCGTCGACCACCCCCACGGCCGGGCGCGGCGTACCGTCCGAGAAGCGGAACTCCACGTGGCCGGCGAGCAGGGGCATGAGCACACCGTTGGATCCGATGTCGTCCACCCAGCTGTTGTGTCGCAGAACGAACGCCGCGTTGCTGTCCAGGGCGCCGGCGACGGCTGCGCGCGAGCCCCGGTAGACCAGAGACGGCAGGCCGGGAGGTGACTCCGGGGCCGGCAGGGCGAGATGAGCCGAGCCGGTCACCCCGACTCTGGGGTCCGAGAGATAGGTCTGACCGACGACGAACCTGCCGTTCGTGGCATCGACGAGCAGCATCGGGGTCCAGACGGTCGTACGCAGCAGAAAGAGCGTCCGGTTGCCGCGGACGCGCTGCTGCCTGATGTGAGCCGCCCGCACACTTCGCGGGTCCACCACGGTGGCGAGCAGTTCCGTGGCGGTCTCCTCTGTGTGCCCGATCTCGACGTCGGCGTCCTGTACCAGCCGCTCGGCCGCGCTCTCCACCGACCTGCGGTCTCGGACGACGAGGTGCGCCACGCGGTCGCGCAGCACCTCTACCCGGTCCCGGTAGTCGCTCTCCGGAATCTCCTGCTCTATTTCCATGTCGCTCATAGGTGGTAGCCCTCCCGCTTGACCATGTGCCGCTCGGCGGGCACAGTGAATGAGCCGGGTCCACGAGGGCCCGGAAGTGGGGCCAGGTCATCCGCCGGACGACGGACACCTGGCCTTCGCGCTGTCTACGACGTGCTTCGGGCGGCGTCCGGCCCGTGGGACAGGGCGCACCGGCCGCAGGTCAGGACGGTTGCCTTGGCCCCGGTGACCATGGCCGTCCAGTACTCGGGACTGCCGTCCAGCGCGGCGCCGAAGGCCCCGGCGGCGACATCGGCCGCCCACAGCGCGTGCTCCGCAGGACCGGCGGCGTGTTCCACGCGCAGGTCGGCCGACAGCACTCCGGCGCGGCGCAGCCCGGTGAGCCCCCTCAGGTCGCCGTTGTCCCGGGCGGTGCCTCTGGATTCGAAGACGGTCTGGGTGACCCCTCGGTCGGCCAGTGCGGCCAGCAGGGACTGCATCGCCTTGCTCCGGGCGCGTTCCTGGTGGGCGCTGTCCATTCGACACCAGGTGGCGATCACGATCTCCGGTTCCACCGACGCCGTCTGCCGGGTGAGCAGCCGTCGCCGCCGGGCAGACTCGTCGCGCCAGTGCAGCTTGCGCTGGCCCTTGAGCAGCAGCGTGGCCATGGCGTCCCGGGTGGGCTGCACCCGGTGGGAGGGCAGCAGTACTGCTGCCAGTATGTAGATTCCGGCACCGTCGGCGCGGCAGCGCAGCGATTCGTCACAGAACGCGATGAGGTTCGGCTCGGTGACTCGGGGTGGTAAGGCGCCGTGCATGGTGTGCGACCTCCGTGACACGAGAGCGCGCAGCGCTCGTGCCGGGCAGGTCCTGTACGACTCGGCACCCCCGGGCGTACAGCATGATCCGACGAGAAACACCGGAAGCACGGTGGGCGCGGGGTGAGTTGCCGGGGGGAGCTTGGAAGTAGCCTCCGGCCGGCAGCCCTGGTGTACTGGAAGTCCAGGAACGTATGAAGTTTCAGGCTGGGGAAGACCGTAGACCCACCACCACCGTTGTGACAAGCCGACTATGACCTTGCGTCAGCCCCTCCGTCGACCGACGGCGCCGATTATCACAAACTGTCATCGCGTGTGGGCAACTTCTCCAATTCGGCGCAAACTGCTGAAAAGTATCGACCGCTGGGGTTACTGTCAGTTTCGTGTTCGCTGCAGAACGTCGCCAATTGATCCTCGAAATGGTGCGCGCCAACGGGGCTGTATCGCTCCGTGAGCTCGCCCGCGTCGTCCAGACCTCCGAAGTGACCGTACGGCGGGACGTGCGGGCGCTGGAGGCAGAAGGACTCCTCGACCGCCGGCACGGCGGTGCGGTACTGCCGGGCGGTTTTACGCGGGAGTCCGGCTTTCCGCAGAAATCCCATCTCGCGACCGCGGAGAAGACGGCCATCGCCGACCTCGCCGCGGGACTCGTCGAAGAGGGCGAAGCCATCGTCGTCGGCGCCGGGACGACCACGCAGGAGCTGGCCAGACGGCTCGCCCGGGTCCCCGGGCTGACCGTCGTCACCAACTCCCTGCTGGTGGCACAGGCGTTGGCGCACGCCAACCGCGTCGAGGTCGTCATGACCGGCGGCACGCTGCGCGGCTCGAACTACGCGCTGGTCGGCAGCGGGGCCGAGCAGTCCCTCCAGGGGCTGCGGGTCTCCCGGGCCTTCCTGTCCGGCAGCGGACTGACCGCCGAGCGCGGTCTGTCCACCTCCAACATGCTGTCGGCGAGCGTCGACAGGGCGCTGGTACAGGCGGCAGCCGAGGTGGTGGTCCTCGCGGACCACACCAAGCTCGGCACCGACACGATGTTCCAGACGGTGCCGACCGACGTGATCACGCGTCTGGTCACCGACGAGCCGCCGCAGCACGACGACCGTGCGGCGACCGAGTTGCAGGCCCTGGCGGACCAGGGCGTGCAGATCGCCGTCGCGGGGCCCGGGGCCGCGGGCTCGGGAGCGGACGGCGTCCCCACCGGACGCCAGCCCCGCCGGGACATGCCCCTGCCCGGTCAGCGGCGTACGCACCCGGGCGGCCCCGGAGCCGGCGGGCTGCGCAGCGCCGGGGCGCTCGCGGACCAGCAGTCGGGGCCCGCCGAGCGGGAGCGGGCGCGCGTCGCGGATCTGCGCCGCCGCTGAGCGGCGGCCCCGGTGAGGCCGCCGGCCCCGCCTCGGGTGAGCGGCGGCCCCGGTCAGGCCGCCGGCCCCGCCTCGGGCCGCAGGCCCTTCAGCGTCAGGGTCAGCAGGCGGTCGGCCAACTCCGGGTCGTCCGGGGCCTGTTCGGCGGCCAGCGCGATGGCGTTGGTCAGCTGCATCAGGTCGCCGATCGATACGTCGGGGCGCACGGCGCCGCTCTGCTGCGCCCGTACGAGCAGCCGCTCGCCCGCCGCGTTCATCGGCGTACTGCACCGGGCGAGCGCCGAACTCTCGTCGCGGGACGCCGACATGAGCGCGCGGGCGAGGCCCCGGTACTCACCGGCGTGCGTGATGATGTCGCGCAGCCAGGCGACGAGCGCGGAGCAGGGCGCGTCGCTGTCGGCCAGTTCCCGTGACCGCGCGAGCAGTTCGTCCACGGCGCCCTGGAAGACGGCGCTCATCAGGGCGTGCCGGGTGGGGAAGTGCCGGTAGAGCGTGCCGATGCCCACCCCCGCGCGGCGCGCGACGTCTTCGAGCGAGGCGTCGGTGCCGTGCTCGGCGAAGGCGGTACGGGCCTCGGCCAGCACGCGTGCGTAGTTGCGCCGGGCGTCCGCCCGCATCGGGCGCACCGCTTTGGCGGCGGAGGCGGCAGCGCCCGGGCGTGCGGGCGCGGGCGGCCGTGGGTCCGGCTGGACCGGCGCTCCCGGCCGCTGGGATCCGCTCGTCGCCATGGCGTGTCCTCCTCCCGCTCCGGTCTCCAGGATGCCATTGCGCGCTGAGGGCCCCACCGGTCTCGGCGGGGCCCTCAGCTCACTCACGGCTCAGGGCCGCCGGACGTCAGTCCTTGATCTCGCAGATGGCGGCGCCCGACGTGATCGACGCGCCGACCTCGGCGGCCAGGCCCTTGACGGTGCCGGAGCGGTGCGCGTTCAGCGGCTGCTCCATCTTCATGGCCTCCAGGACGACGACGAGGTCGCCCTCCTTGACCTCCTGGCCCTCCTCGACCGCGACCTTGACGATCGTGCCCTGCATGGGCGAGGCGAGGGTGTCGCCGGAGGCGGCCGGGCCGGACTTCTTCGCGGCGCGGCGCTTCGGCTTGGCGCCGGCGGCCAGGCCGGTCCTGGCCAGCGTCATGCCCAGCGAGGACGGCAGCGAGACCTCCAGGCGCTTGCCGCCGACCTCGACGACGATGGTCTCGCGACCGGCCTCGTCCTCGTCCGCGTCGGCGCCCGGCACGGTGAAGGGCGGGATCTCGTTGACGAACTCGGTCTCGATCCACCGGGTGTGGACCGTGAACGGGTCGGAGGTGAACGCCGGGTCCGCGACGACCGCGCGGTGGAACGGGATGGCCGTGGCCATGCCCTCGACGTTGAACTCGGCCAGCGCACGCGCGGCGCGCTGGAGCGCCTGCTCGCGGGTGGCGCCGGTGACGATCAGCTTGGCGAGGAGCGAGTCCCACGCCGGGCCGATGACGCTGCCGGACTCGACGCCCGCGTCCAGGCGGACACCGGGGCCGGACGGCGGCGCGAAGGCGGTCACCGTGCCGGGGGCGGGCAGGAAGCCGCGGCCCGGGTCCTCGCCGTTGATGCGGAACTCGATGGAGTGCCCGCGCACGGCCGGGTCGTCGTACCCCAGCTCCTCGCCGTCGGCGATCCGGAACATCTCGCGGACCAGGTCGATGCCGGTGACCTCTTCGGAGACCGGGTGCTCGACCTGGAGGCGGGTGTTGACCTCCAGGAAGGAGATCGTGCCGTCGACGCCGACGAGGAACTCGACGGTGCCGGCGCCGACGTAACCGGCCTCCTTGAGGATGGCCTTGGACGCGCGGTACAGCTCGGCGTTCTGGGCCTCGCTCAGGAACGGCGCCGGGGCCTCCTCCACCAGCTTCTGGTGGCGGCGCTGCAGCGAGCAGTCACGGGTGGAGACGACCACGACGTTGCCGTGGCTGTCGGCCAGGCACTGCGTCTCGACGTGGCGCGGCTTGTCGAGGTAGCGCTCGACGAAGCACTCGCCCCGCCCGAAGGCGGCGACGGCCTCGCGGACGGCGGAGTCGTACAGCTCCGGGACCTCTTCGAGCGTACGGGCGACCTTCAGGCCGCGACCGCCACCGCCGAACGCCGCCTTGATGGCGATCGGCAGACCGTTCTGCTCGGCGAACGCGACGACCTCGTCGGCGCCCGAGACCGGGTCCGGCGTACCGGCGACGAGCGGGGCGCCCGCGCGCTGCGCGATGTGGCGGGCCGCCACCTTGTCGCCGAGGTCGCGGATGGCCTGCGGCGGCGGGCCGATCCAGGTCAGGCCCGCGTCGAGCACGGCCTGGGCGAACTCGGCGTTCTCGGAAAGGAAGCCGTAGCCGGGGTGAACGGCATCAGCCCCCGAATCCTTGGCGGCCTGGAGCACCTTGGCCATGTCCAGGTAACTGGCGGCCGGGGTGTCACCGCCCAGAGCGAACGCCTCGTCGGCCGCGCGGACGTGCAGAGCGTCCCGGTCCGGGTCGGCGTAGACGGCTACGCTCGCGATCCCGGCATCCCGGCAGGCCCGAGCAACGCGGACAGCGATTTCGCCTCGGTTGGCGATGAGCACCTTGCGCACGATTGGCTCCCTCCTTGAAACAAGCTGAGTTTAGGGACTGCCGACACGGACCTACGACCCATCCCCAATAGTGAGCTTGCCCACACGGAGCGTGATGCGAGTCCCGCTCGGATCGCGAATTCCCTTGTCGCACCACGGTACGACGGGTTTCTTCACCGCACAGTAGCCCTCAGGTGTGGCGCAGGTCTCTGTCTGAGCGGCCAGCGGCGCGCCAGCTTTCTTTGTGGAGTCCCTACGAATGGCCGAACGATTCTTTGCTTGCCGGACCGGGCGCGTCAGACCCCTTGTACGGAGGATTACCGGTTAGTAGCGTTTGGGTGTCGCTACGTACTAGGGGTAACAGCCGGAAGAGGGTGGGCGCCGTGGCGCGCAGGCCGATAGCTGCCGCTGCCGCGGCAGTGCTGTTCGTCGAAGCCGTCGGAATCGTGTTCGTCCACTGGATCCTCGGCAAGGTCGTGAGCGGCCAGTCGATGTCCCTCGCCGGCCTGGACCCGGACGTGATGTCCACGTCGACGTTCGTGATGGGCGGTGGCTTCGGCCTCTACCTGGTGGCGTGCGGAATCCTCCTGCTGCGCGCGTCGCTCTCGGACCGCGCGCCGGGCCGCCTCGGCCGCATCCTGCTGATCGCGTGCGCGGTGGTGCACGGGGTGCTCGGGGCGCTGTGCGTCGGGCTGGTCGGCTGGGCGGCGTTCGTGGTGCTGATGGCCGAGTTCGGGCTGATCGTGCTGTCGGTCATCGCGTACGGGAAACGGGACGAGCGGGGCGCCGAGGGCACCGCAGGTCCCGCCGGCGTCCCGCCGGCCGGGCCGGAGAGCGGGACGGTGGCGCCGGCCTGACCCCACGGGGCGCGGCCGGGGCCCGGACCTGCCGGAGGAACGTCGGACGCGCCCGCGGTCAGAGGAACGCGAGCCGGGCGCCGAGGGCGGCGAACGCGCCCGCGAAGACCCTGCGTATCCAGGTCAGGACGCGAGGACGGGACAGCACATGGCGGCGCATCGCGGCGGCGAAGACTCCGTAGAGCGCGAAGACGGCGAAGGTGAGCAGCATGAACACGGCGCTCAACTCGACCATGCGCAACGGCGCGTGGGGCTCGTCCGGGCTGACGAACTGGGGCAGGAAGGCGAAGAAGAAGATCGTCAGTTTCGGGTTGAGGATGTTGATGAGGATGCCGGAGGCGATGACTTTGGCCGCCGAGCGCTCCTCGGTGTCCTCCTCCGCCGTGAGGGCGCCCTTGTCGCGCAGCGTGCTCCAGGCCATGTAGAGCAGATAGGCGACGCCCAGGTACTTGAGGATCTGGAACGCCGTCGCACTGGTGTGGAGCAGGGCCGCGAGGCCCGTGATCGCCGCCACCATGTGCGGGATGATGCCGAGCGTGCAGGCGAACGCGGCGACGGCGCTCGCGCGGGCGCCGCGCGAGAGGCCGGCCGCCATCGTGTAGAGCGCTCCGGTGCCGGGGGTGGCCACGACGATCAGGGACGTCAGCAGGAACTCTGTGGTCATGTCCTCAGCCTCGTGGCCACAATGGTCCGGTGAACAGGTCCATTGACCACGCCTTCGACCGGTCCACAACTCCTTCCCCGGGGTCGGACTTCCTCCAGCTCGACCCCGGCGAGGCGCCTCCCGGCGGGCTGTCCGACTGGCTGACGGCCCGGCTGAGGGCCGCCGTGTCGGACGGGAGCCTGCCGGTGGGCAGCCGGTTGCCGGCCACGCGGGTGCTCGCCGCCGAACTGCGGGTCTCCCGAGGCGTGGTGACGGAGGCGTACCAGCGCCTGACGGAGGACGGGCATGTCGCGGGGCGCGGGCGGGGCGGAACGGTGGTCGTCGCGGCTCCGGCCGCGGCCCCGCCGCCCGCTCCCGGGCCGGGCGCCGCCGCCGCGCGGTCCTCCGCCGGGGCGGTGTTCACCGTGACGCCGCCCGGCGCCGACGTCTTCGACGCGCTGCGCGCGGCCCCGGCCCGCATCGACCTGTCGCCCGGTGTCCCCGACCTGGCCGCTTTCCCGCGAACGGCGTGGCTGCGCGCGGAACGCGCCGTACTGAGAGAGCTGTCGGCGTCCGACCTCGGGTACGGAGACCCGCGCGGCGCACCGCGGTTGCGCGGCGCGGTGGTCGACTGGCTGGCCCGCAACCGGGGGATCCGGCCGGACGTGGGCGACATCGTCATCACCTGCGGCACCGCCCAGGGGCTCGGCCTGCTGGCGCAGGTGCTGCGGGACGACGGCGTACGCGCGATGGCGGTGGAGGACCCCGGCTCGCTCGGCGCCCGGCACCACCTGCGCGACCGGGGCCTGGAGACACCGCCGGTCGCCGTCGACGCCGACGGGGTACGGGTCGACGAACTGCGGGCCACGGGTGCGCGAGCGGTGCTGCTCACCCCGGCGCACCAGTTCCCGACCGGGGTGGTGCTCGGCGGCGTACGGCGGCGGGAGCTGATGCGGTGGGCGGGGGAGGGCGGCCTGATCGTCGAGGACGACTACGACGCCGAGCACCGCTACGACCGGCCGCCGGTGCCCGCGTTGCGGTCGGTGCTCGCGGAGCGGGTCTGCTACGCCGGAAGCGTGTCCAAGCTGCTGGCGCCGGCCCTGCGCGTGGGGTGGATGCTGGCGCCGCCGAAGTACCGGGACGCGCTGGTGGAGGCCAAGCGCTTCGCCGACCTCGGCAACGCGGTGCTGCCGCAGCTCGTACTGGCCCGGCTGATGGAATCGGGCGAGTTGGAGCGCCACCTGCGTCTGCTGCGCCGGCGGCACCGGCGGCGCAGGGACGCGATGATCGCGGCGATCGGGGAGCACCTGCCGGGCGCGGTGGTGCACGGCGCGGCGGCGGGCCTGCACCTGATGGTCACCTTCGCGGGCCCGCGCTTCGACGACACCGCTCTGGCGGCGGCGGCGCTCGCGCGCGGCGTCAAGGCGCAGCCGCTGTCGTGGCACCGGCAGCGCCCGGGCAGCCCCGGTCTCGTGCTCGGTTACGCCGCGACGGCGCCGGGCGGGATCGCGGAGGGGATCGCGGCGCTGGGCGAGGCCGTGGCGGAGGTGGCGGGGGTCAGGCCCACAAGGCGGTGATGGGCGTGTCCAGCTCACCGAGCAGGCGGCGCAGCAGCGGCAGCGACAGGCCGATGACATTGCCGGGGTCGCCGTCGATGCCGTCGACGAACGGGGCCGAGCGGCCGTCGAGCGTGAAGGCGCCGGCGACGTGCAGGGGCTCGCCGGTGGCGACGTACGCGGCGATCTCGGCGTCCGTCGGTTCGCCGAAGCGGACCGTGGTGGACGCGGTGGCGGAGGCGCGCCGGCCGGTGGCGGTGTCGATCACGCAGTGGCCGGTCCGCAGGACGCCGGAGCGGCCCCGCATGGCCTTCCAGCGGGCGGTGGCGTCCTCGGCGTCGGCGGGCTTGCCGAGCGCCTGGCCGTCCAGCTCCAGTACGGAGTCGCAGCCGATCACGAGGGCTCCGGCGGCCTCGGGGCGGGCGGCGACGGACGCGGCCTTGGCCTCGGCCAGTACGAGCGCGAGCTCGCCCGGGGTGGGCGCGGTGACCGCGTCCTCGTCGACACCGCTGACGATCACCTCGGGGGTGAGCCCGGCCTGGCGCAGGAGCCCGAGGCGGGCGGGGGAGGCGGAAGCGAGGACGAGGCGGCGGCGCGGATCAGTCATGCGGCTCATCGTACGAGGCGCAGGGAGGGTTCAGGCGTCGAAGGGCGGGACGCGGAAGGCGGTTCAGTGGACGCCCAGGACGAACATCGCCAGCACCATCGCCAGCGCGAGCAGTACGCCCATGCGCCGGAGCATCGCCTGCGTCTCGCGCAGCTCTTTCGGAGGCTCGTTCTCCGGGTCGGACCACAGCATGCCTTCGATCCTGCGACCGGAACGGCTCCGGCGCCTGAGTACGTGTACTCAGACCGTCCGGTACCAGGGGACTAGTTCCCGGTGAACGTTCCCGCCCTCGCCGCCGTCGCGGCCGCCGCCGCCGCGCGCTCCGCGTCCGCCTCGCCCAGCGGTTCGCAGCTCACCGCGAA
Source organism: Streptomyces albidochromogenes (assembly GCF_005981925.1). GTDB lineage: Bacteria > Actinomycetota > Actinomycetes > Streptomycetales > Streptomycetaceae > Streptomyces > Streptomyces albidochromogenes. The sequence continues at coordinate 7,289 of NZ_VBVX01000076.1, read as the reverse complement.
GCGGTAGTAGAGGGGGGCGGACACCGCCCGCACCACCTCGCCCGCGTCCGTGCCGGCCGGGACCTCGCCCCGGTCGGCCGCCCGCTCCACGCACGTCGCCCACGCGGCCACGCGCGTCGCGTAGAAGCCGTGCAGCGCCGTCGCGCACTCCTCGTCGCAGGCCGCCGCCGCGATGACCGCCCGGAAGACCGGGCCCATGCGGGGGTCGGTGAGGGTCCGGTGCACGAGACGGGCGTTGGCCAGGAGGTCTCCCTCCAGCGAGCCGGTGTCCGCCGCGGGCACCGACTGCTCCGCCATGTCGCGCAGCAGGTCGGCGACGAGACCGGCCGCCGAGCCCCAGCGCCGGTAGACCGTCGTCTTGCCGACGGCGGCCCGCGCCGCGACCCGGTCCATGTTCAGCCCGTGGAAGCCCCCCTCCACCAGTGCCTCCTGCGTCGCTTCGAGCACGGCGGCGCGGACCTTGGCGGTCCGGCCGCCGGGGCGCACGGTGCCCGGCGTGAGCGAGGCGGCTTTCAAACGGGAATTCTGTTCCATTAGGCGCTCCGAGTCTGGTACGGTCCTCGCATCTTAACGGAACTCGCTTCCCATTAGGGAAAGGCCGCGTCATGAACGTCCACCGTGTCCGCCGTACCGCCGCCCCCGTCCTCGCGTTCGCCCTCGCGCTCGGCCTCCTCGGCGCCGCCCAGCCGTCGTCCGCGCGGTCGTCGCCCTCGGCGAACCCGGCGGCCCCCTCGCAGCCGGCCGCCCGCTGGACCGCCGCCTGGGGCGCTTCGCCGCAGTCGCCCAGCACCGGCTTCACCCCCAACTGGTCCCAGGAGGGCTTCTCGCGCCAGAGCGTGCGCCAGGTCGTCCGGGTCACCGGCGCCGGCGAGCGGGTCCGTATCCGCCTCTCCAACGCGTACGGGACCTCGCCGCTCAGCGTCACGGGCGCCACGATCGCCCGCACGGCGAAGGGGAAGCGCGCCGCCGTCGAGCCCGGCAGCGTCCGCCACCTCACCTTCTCGGGCCGCCGGTCCGTCGAGATCCCCGCACGCGGCGAACTGCGCAGCGACGCCGCCCCGCTGCCCCTGAAGCGGCTGGAGTCCGTGACCGTCACCCTCTACCTCGCCGGCACCACCGGCCCCGCGACCTACCACGCCCAGGCATGGGCCGACACGTACCGCGCCGACGGCGACCACCGCGCCGACGCGTCCGGCGCGGCCTTCACCGGCACCACCCAGTCCTGGTACTACCTCACCGGCGTCGAGGTCGGCGCGGACCGGCCCCGCCGCGAGGACGGCATCGCCCTCTTCGGCGACTCCATCACCGACGGCTTCGGCTCCACCCCGAACGCCGACCGCCGCTACTCCGACGCGCTCGCCGAGCGCACCGGCCGCCCCGTCGTCAACCAGGGCATCGGCGGCAACCTCGTCCTCAACGACTCGGCCTGGTACGGCGAACGCGCCACCGCCCGCTTCGGCCGCGACGCCCTCGACCAGCCCGGCGTCTCCACGGTCGTCGTACTCGAAGGTCTCAACGACATGGGCTTCAGCGAGGCGAAGGACCAGCCCACCTACAAGCCCTCGCCCGTCGTCTCCGCCGCCGAACTCGTCGCGGGCTACCGCGAACTGATCCGCGCCGCCCACGCCAAGGGCCTGCGGATCGTCGGGTCCACCCTCCTGCCGCTCAAGGGCTCCGACCACTGGGGCCCGCACGCGGCGAAGGTCAGCGACGAGGTGAACCACTGGATCCGCACCTCGGGCGAGTTCGACGCGTACGCCGACTTCGACCGGGCGCTCGCCGACCCGGCCGACCCCGACCGCCTCCACCCGGCGTACGACCACGGCGATGCACTGCACCCCAACGACGCGGGCTACCGGCTGATGGCGAAGACCGTCGCCGACGTCCTCTAGCCGGCATGCCGAAGGCCGGACCCGCGAGCGGGTCCGGCCTTCGCGCGGTCTGCCTAACCGGGCCAGTACGTCCGGCCCCAGGCCGTCGGCCCCGGCTGCGGCAGCCGGTGCCGCGCCACCCTGGCCGGGTCCGACCAGGCGGCCGGCGGTTCCTCCGTGCCGGACGGCGCACCGGCCGCCGCGGCGGCGCGTGCCTGGACCACCGCGAGCGCGGCGGCCAACTCCTCAGGGGTCGGGTTGCCCCGTACGACCTTGATCATCGTCAGCGGCCTTCCTAGAGCGGGATGTTGCCGTGCTTCTTCGGCGGGAGGGATTCCCGCTTGGTGCGCAGCTGACGCAGCCCGCGCACGATGTGGCGGCGCGTCTCCGACGGCATGATCACCGCGTCGACGTAACCGCGCTCGGCGGCGACGTAGGGATTGAGAAGCGTGTCCTCGTAGTCGGCGATCAGCTCCGCGCGGGTCGCCTCCGGGTCCTCGGCGGCCGCGATCGTCCGCCGGTGCAGGATGTTCACCGCGCCCTGCGCGCCCATCACCGCGATCTGCGCGGTCGGCCACGCCAGGTTCAGGTCCGCGCCCAGGTGCTTGGAGCCCATGACGTCGTACGCGCCGCCGAAGGCCTTGCGCGTGATGACGGTGATGAGCGGGACCGTCGCCTCCGCGTACGCGTAGATCAGCTTGGCGCCGCGCCGGATGATGCCGCCGTACTCCTGGTCCACGCCGGGCAGGAAGCCCGGCACGTCCACGAACGTCAGCACCGGCACGTTGAACGCGTCGCAGGTGCGGACGAAGCGCGCCGCCTTCTCGGAGGCGTTGATGTCCAGACAGCCCGCGAACTGCATCGGCTGGTTGGCGACGATGCCCACCGGGTGGCCCTCGACCCGCCCGAAGCCGGTGATGATGTTCGGCGCGAAGAGCGCCTGCGTCTCCAGGAACTCGCCGTCGTCCAGCACGTGCTCGATGGCCGTGTGCATGTCGTACGGCTGGTTGGCGCTGTCCGGGATCAGCGTGTCCAGCTCGCGGTCCTCGTCGGACGTCTCCAGGTCCGCCTCCTCCGGGAAGGCCGGCGGCTCGCTGAGGTTGTTCGAGGGGAGGTACGAGAGCAGCGACTTGACGTAGTCGATCGCGTCCTTCTCGTCACCCGCCATGTGGTGCGCCACACCCGACGTGGTGTTGTGCGTGCGCGCGCCGCCGAGCTCCTCGAAGCCGACGTCCTCGCCCGTGACGGTCTTGATGACGTCCGGACCGGTGATGAACATGTGCGAGGTCTGGTCGACCATCACCGTGAAGTCGGTGATCGCGGGCGAGTAGACCGCGCCGCCCGCGCACGGGCCGACGATCAGCGAGATCTGCGGGACCACGCCCGACGCGTGCACGTTGCGGCGGAAGATCTCGGCGAACAGGCCCAGCGCGACGACGCCCTCCTGGATGCGCGCGCCGCCGCCGTCGTTGATGCCGACGACCGGGCAGCCGGTCTTCAGTGCGAAGTCCATGACCTTGACGATCTTCTCGCCGTAGACCTCGCCGAGCGACCCGCCGAAGATCGTGAAGTCCTGCGAGTACACGCAGACGGGGCGGCCGTCGACCGTGCCGTAGCCGGTCACCACGCCGTCGCCGTACGGACGGTTCTTCTCGATGCCGAAGTTCGTCGAGCGGTGCCGGGCGAACTCGTCGAGCTCGACGAACGAGCCCTCGTCCATGAGCAGGTCGATCCGCTCACGGGCCGTCAACTTGCCCTTGGCGTGCTGCTTTTCGACCGCGCGCGCGGAGCCCGCATGCGTCGCCTCGTCGATACGGCGCTGCAGATCCGCGATTTTGCCCGCGGTGGTGTGAATGTCTGTCTCGGGCTCGGACATCGGGATGCGGCTCCCTGCCTGGTCAGCGGACGGCTACTGGCACGTAGCGTAGCGGCGCGTGTGCCGCTCGGCAGTGCGTCGTTTGCCACACCTACGCTGGGTTGCATGACGCCTCCCGATGCTTCAGACCACCGCTGGTCCGACCTCGACCGGCCGCCGCTCAGCGCCGCCGCGCTGCGCCGCGCCCTGGTACGAGAGGGCAGTCTGTGGACGTCCCTCGACGTCGTCGCCTCCGTCGGGTCGACCAACACCGACCTGGCCGCGCGGGCCGGGGAGCTGCCCGAAGGGGCGGTCCTGGTCGCCGAGGAGCAGACCGAGGGCCGGGGCCGCCTCGACCGGCGCTGGTCCGCGCCCGCCCGCTCCGGGCTCTTCTTCTCCGTACTGCTGAAGCCCACCGGGATCCCCGTCGACCAGTGGGGCTGGCTTCCGCTGCTCGCCGGCGTCTCGGTGGCGACCGGGCTGTCCCGGGCGGCCGGCGTCGACACCGCGCTCAAGTGGCCCAACGACCTCCTGGTGACGGTCGGCGGCGAGGAGCGCAAGGCCGGCGGCATCCTCGCCGAGCGGGCCGCCGCCGACGGCGTCGTCGTCGGCATCGGCATCAACGTCACCCTCAGCGAGAAGGAACTGCCGGTGCCCGGAGCCGGTTCGCTGGCCCTCGCCGGAGCGGTCTCCACGGACCGCGACACCCTGCTGCGCGCCGTCCTGCGCTCACTCGCCCAGTGGTACGGCGCGTGGCGGGAGTCCGGCGGCGACCCGGCGGCGAGCCGCGTCCAGGAGGCGTACGCGGCGGGCTGCGCCACGCTCGGCCGCACGGTACGGGCCGAACTGCCCGGGGGCCGCTCGCTGACCGGCGAGGCGGTGGCCGTCGACGGCCACGGGCGGCTGGTGCTGGCGACGGCCGAGGGGGTTCAGCAGCCGGTGGGAGCGGGTGACGTCGTACACCTCAGGCCGGGGGCGAGTACAGAGGAGACGCGCGGTACGGAGGAGTGAGCTAGGGCACACCTGCCGTATCGTTGAGGCGATCCGCGACGGATCGGTGCGACAGACGATCGGCAGGACACACGGCAGTGGCGCAGGGAACGGGCAGGAGGCGGTAGGTGACCGTCGACGACGCGGGGTCCTCCGCGAGTGCGCGGCGGGACCGGGGCGCGAATCCGGACCCGGGTGCGGCCGCGCCGTCCGGGGCCGGTGCGGGTGAGGAGTCCTCTGTGGGTGCGGCATCCTCGTCCGGCCCCGGCCCGGGCGCTTCCGCCGAGGGCGGCTCCCCGGCACACCGGGACCCCGACAAGGCCGGAACGCACGAGTCCGGCGGCGACGGCGGGTCCGGCGCCTCCGGTGCGGGCGAGCCGCCGCACGGGATCCTCCGGGCGGACGGTACGGCCGGCGGGGTGCCCGCCGCCGTGGACCCCTCGCCGTACCCCACGCCCCACCACGCCGTCGACCACACCGCCGAGCCGACCGACGATCCGCTCGCCATCCGGCTGGAGCAGCTGATCCTCGGCGCCGAGCGCCGCTACACCCCCTTTCAGGCCGCCCGCACGGCAGGCGTCTCGATGGACCTCGCGTCCCGGTTCTGGCGGGCCATGGGCTTCGCCGACATCGGGCAGGCCAAGGCGCTGACCGAGGCCGACGTGCTCGCCCTGCGACGGCTCGCCGGTCTCGTCGAGGCCGGGCTGCTCAGCGAGCCGATGGCGGTGCAGGTCGCCCGGTCCACCGGGCAGACCACCGCCCGGCTGGCGGAATGGCAGATCGATTCCTTCCTGGAGGGTCTGACCGAGCCGCCCGAGCCCGGTATGACCCGGACCGAAGTCACGTATCCGCTGGTCGAGCTGCTCCTGCCCGAGCTGGAGGAGTTCCTGCGGTACGTCTGGCGGCGCCAGCTCGCCGCCGCGACCGGCCGGGTCGTCCAGGCCGCCGACGACGAGGAGATGGTCGACCGCCGGCTCGCGGTCGGCTTCGCGGACCTCGTCGGGTTCACCCGGCTGACGCGGCGCCTGGAGGAGGAGGAGCTGGGCGAGCTCGTCGAGGCGTTCGAGACCACCTGCGCCGACCTGGTCGCGGCGCACGGCGGCCGGCTCATCAAGACGCTCGGCGACGAGGTCCTGTACGCGGCGGACGACGCGGGCACGGCGGCGGAGATCGCGCTGCGCCTCATCGAGACGATGGCCGCCGACCAGACGATGCCGGCCCTGCGCGTCGGCATCGCGTTCGGCACGGTGACCACCCGCATGGGCGATGTGTTCGGTACGACGGTGAACCTGGCCAGCCGGCTCACCTCGATAGCCCCCAAGGACGCGCTCCTGGTGGACGGGGCGTTCGCCGAGGAACTGTCGCGCACGGGCGACGCGCCGGTGTCCGAGGCGGAGGCGGCGGCCGAGGCGGAGAAGGCCGAGAAGGAGGGCGTCGCCCCGCCCACGTACCGCTTCGCGCTCCAGCCGATGTGGCAGCGGCCGGTGCGCGGGCTCGGCACCGTCGAACCATGGCTTCTGACCAGGCGCGCCACCTAGGATCCTCCCGGTAACGATCGTTAACCGGGAGGGTGTGCGCGGGATGAGTGCGGAACAGGAACGCTTCGGGGAGTTCGTCGGCGTACGGCGGCACGGGCACGTCGCCGAGCTGGTGCTCGACCGGCCCAAGGCGATGAACGCGGTCTCGACGGACATGGCGCGCTCCATCGCGGCGGCGTGCGACGCGCTGGGCGCGGACCCGGGCGTGCGCGTGACGGTGGTGACGTCCAGCCACGAGCGGGCGTTCTGCGTGGGCGCGGACCTCAAGGAGCGCAACTCCTTCACGGACGCCGAGCTGGTGCGCCAGCGGCCGGTCGCCCGGGGCGCGTACACGGGCGTGCTAGAACTGCCCATGCCGACGATCGCCGCCGTGCACGGCTTCGCGCTGGGGGGCGGCTTCGAGCTGGCACTGGCCTGCGACCTGATCGTGGCGGACCGCACGGCGGTGGTGGGACTCCCCGAGGTGTCGGTGGGCGTCATCCCCGGCGGCGGTGGTACGCAGCTGCTCCCCCGGCGGGTCGGGGCGGCGCGGGCGGCGGAGCTGGTGTTCACCGCGCGACGCGTGGAGGCGGCGGAGGCGGCCTCGCTCGGCCTGGTGGACCAGCTCGTGGACGCGGGCCGGGACCGCGAGGAGGCGCTGGAGCTGGCGGCGCGGATCGCCGGGAACTCGCCCGTCGGGCTGCGGGCGGCCAAGCGCGCGATGCGGCTCGGGCACGGGCTGGACCTGCGAGCGGGGCTGGAGGTGGAGGACGCGGCGTGGCGGTCGGTGGCGTTCTCGGGCGACCGCGCGGAGGGCGTGGCGGCGTTCAACGAGAAGCGCGCGCCGCAGTGGCCCGGCGAATAGGGATCAAGCAATACAAATCTCATCAAACTCCCTAAGCTGGGGAGATGGCTGAGGATGTGCGGCTGCGGGCCGTCGTGACGCTGGCACAGGCGATGGCTGCGGCGCACACTCCGCGCGAGTCCTGGCGGGCGGCCGCGCTGGGGGCGAAGGAGGCGCTGGGGGGCAGCTTCGCGGCGGTCTCGGTGTGGGAG
>NZ_VBVX01000724.1 GCF_005981925.1 Streptomyces albidochromogenes | reverse complement strand
GGGCGTTGGTGACGAGTTCCGACACCACCAGGACAAGCGTGTCCGCCAGATCCGGGCTCGGCGCCGGGTCGAGGCTGTCGGTGAATGCGCGGGTGATGTCGCGGGCGCGATGGACGTCGGCCGTGCTGTCGCCCATCGTGAGAAGTGAGGCAACCGTATGGGTAATTTTCGTGTCGTTCATGCACGTACACCCCACCTTGATCGGTTGTGCCGTTTCGCAGAATGGGTAGCGTGCCCGCTCAGTCGGCTTCCACACCGGGACGGGAGAATCCCCGCTGCTCCAACGGGAGGAAATCTGCCCTGACGGTAGTAGACATTGCTGATTGGTGGGGTAGGGTTTCGCTCGTACCAGGAAAGCGAGTCAGGGCGGCAGAGGCGAACTGCCGCGCATGCAGGTGGAACCCGTTGTGGCACGGCAGCGGAACCCGAGGGCCGGATGCGCCAGGGTCCTCGAGTTGGTTGCCGGGCCGGCGGCCCACAGGGGCCGCGAGCCGGGGTTCCAGCAGTACGACGTAACAGCCGCAAGGAGAAGGAGGCAGACGCCATCAGGATCGCCCGGGCGAGGAAACGGTCCGCTCGGGTACCGAAGGCCCCCGAAAGGAAGG
>NZ_VBVX01000723.1 GCF_005981925.1 Streptomyces albidochromogenes | reverse complement strand
CAGCGTCAGGTACGTGTGCAGCCCCGGCAGCTCCGCGAGCCGCTTGCGGAGCGCGTCGCGGTCCGCAGCCCGGTCGATCGCCCGGTGGAACGTCCACCGGCATCCCTCGATCTCGGCCACCAGCCGCTCGACCGTGACGAGGTCGGGGTTCCCCTCCGCGTCGAGGAACCCGAGCACGAACTCGTCGGCCCCCTCCGCCCGCATCCCCTGGGCCGCCAGCACCAGCTCCTCGACGTCCCCGGCGAGGAACCCGTCCGCCAGCCTCAGCATCACCCGCAGCGGGATGTCCACCGCCGCGCGGACCCGCCCGAAGGTCTCGCGGGACGGGGTCAGGCCGTCCGCGGCGATGTCGGTGACCAGCTCCAGCCGGTCCGCCCCTCCCGACCGGGCCGCGATCGCGTCCTGCGCGTCGAGGGCGATCACCTCCAGGACCGCACGGTTGTTCATAGGACCCCATTCCTCAAGACGACGGCGACTACAGGTCTAGTCCAATCTCCCACCCTAGAGCCCCCACCACGCCGACGCAGCAACACGGCGCGGCAACCACCCCACTGGACGCCTTGCGCCGACCCGGCGCCGGAGGTATACATAGGACCGACAGATACCCCTAGGGGG
>NZ_VBVX01000722.1 GCF_005981925.1 Streptomyces albidochromogenes | reverse complement strand
GGGCCTAGGCTGAGCCGCATGACGCAGACCTTGCTCGACCAGGCCCTCGTCGAGGAGGCCACCAAGAAGTCCGGCCTCATCTGGGTACGAGGCACCGGTCCCGCCCGCTCGCTGTGGCACGTCTGGCACGACGGCGCCGCCTACGTCGTCGGAGACGGCCCCGGCGAGCAGCCGTTCCCCGGGCTGGCCGACGGTGCGAGCGCCGAAGTCACCGTACGCAGCAAGGACAAGGGCGGCCGGCTCGTCACCTGGACCGCCGCCGTCACCGAGCACCCGGCCGGTTCCGACCTCTGGGAGGCGGCCGTCGCGGAGCTCAAGGGCAAGCGCCTGAACGCGCCCGACGCCGAGCGGATGACCGAGCGCTGGGCCCGCGAGTGCCGCGTACTGCGCCTGGAGCCGCAGGGGGCGACCACCGGGCTGCCGGACGGGTCGCTCGCCGCCGCCCCGCTGCCGACCGGCGCGACGACGCGCCTTCCCGTACCGGCCGCGCTTCCCCGCCTCCTGCTGAAGCGGAAGGCGAAGAAGAGGAGCTAGGACGCGTCGGAACTCTTGGGGAGCTGGCCGCCGTAGTCGACCGTCTCCCCCTCGCCCGGTGCCTCCAGCGGGAACTCCTTGTC
>NZ_VBVX01000075.1 GCF_005981925.1 Streptomyces albidochromogenes | reverse complement strand
GGGGAGTGGAGTCGTGGTGCGCGGGTCAGCCGGCCGCAGGGACGCGCCAGGAGCTGAGCCGCCGTTCCACGGCCACCAGGAACTGGTTGAAGACGACGCCGATGGCGGAGATCGTGATGATGCCCGCGTACATCTGCGGGATCGCGAAGTTGTACTGCGAGGCGTTGATCAGATAGCCCAGCCCCGCTTTGGCGCCGATCATCTCGGCGGCGACCAGCACCAGGATGGAGACCGCTCCGGCCAGCCGGACGCCGGTGAACATCACCGGGACCGAGGCCGGCAGGATCACCTTCTGGAACAGCCGGGGCGCGGACAGGTCCATCGACTTGGCCAGACGCAGCAGGGTCGGGTCGACGTTCCGTACGGCGCTGATGGTGTTGAGCAGGATCGGCCAGGTGCAGGCGTACACCACGATGGAGATCTTCGAGGTCTCGCCGATCCCCAGCAGCAGGACGAACACCGGGAGCAGCGCCAGCGCAGCGGTGTTGCGGAACACCTCCAGCAGCGGGCCGAGCAGGTCAGCGACCGGCCGGTACCAGCCGATCAGCAGGCCCAGCGGGACGGCCACGGCCACGGCGAGACCGAATCCGCTGAACGACCGGGCCAAACTGGCGCGGGTGTGGACGGCGAGCTGTCCGTCGGCCACCAGGCCCCACCAGGCGCCGGCGACCTCGCTGAACGGCGGCAGGAACGTCCGGTCGACCAGCCCGAGCCGCGGCGCGGTCTCCCACACGAGCAGCAGGGCGGCGACGGCGACGGACTTGGTGGCCGTCTTCAGCAGCAGGTACGGCAGCCGGCGCAGCGCCCCGCGCCGACGAGCCGCCGGGGCTGGCGGGGGACCGGAGCCCCGCGACGGCCGCGGCGCCGCCGGGGCGGGCTCGCCGGCCGGCGGTGGCGCTTCGGCGACACGCGGCGCGCGGACCGTCCCGGCGCTCTCGGTCTCGGTTCCGGTCACGGCGCTCATACGGCTACCTCCTCCTTCTCCAACCGCTGGGCCCTGGCGACCTCGTCGTGCAGCAGCGACCAGATCTCGCGCCGGTGGCGGGCGAACTCGGCGCTGGACCTCAGGTCGTCCGTCGCGGTGCGGGACCCGAGGGAGACCGGCACGACCTCCTTGATCCGTCCGGGGCGGGAGGTCATGACGGCGACCCGTTGCCCCAGGTACACGGCCTCCTCGATGCCGTGGGTGATGAAGACGACCGTCTTGCCGGTGCGCTGCCAGATCCGCAGCAGCTCGTCCTGGAGCGACTCGCGGGTCTGGGCGTCCAGGGCCGCGAACGGCTCGTCCATCAGCAGCACCTCGGGGTCGTAGGCGAGGCTGCGGGCGATCGCCACGCGCTGGCGCATACCGCCCGACAACTCGTGCGGATGGCGGTCCTCGAACCCCGACAGGCCGACGAGGTCGAGGAACTCCCGGGCCCGCTCCGCGCGTTCACGGCGCGGGACGCCGGTCGCCTCCAGGCCGAACTCGACGTTCCCCCGCGCGGTCCGCCACGGCAGCAGGGCGTACTGCTGGAACACGATGCCGCGGTCGAGGCCCGGCCCCGTGACGGGCACGCCGTCCAGCAGGATCCGTCCGGCGGTGGGCCGGGTCAGACCGCCGAGCAGGTCCAGCAGCGTGGACTTCCCGCAGCCGCTGGGGCCGACCACGACGACGAACTCGCCCGCGGCTATCTCCAGGTCGACGCCGTCGAGGGCGGTGAGCCCGGTCGCCCGGCTCCCCGCCGCCCGCTCCAGGGGCTTTTTGGCGGGTCCCTTGACGGCGAAGTCCTTCCGGACCCGTTCGAACACGATCTTGGGTGGGGTGGACTGCGGCATCGGTCAGCTCCCGCTGGTCGGGACGGAGGGGGACGGCGAGGCGGAACGCGTGCCCTCGCTGAAGGCGTTGAACTCGTTGGTGTAGAGGTCGGAGAGCGTGACCTGGCCCTTCTTGATGTCGCCGCGCTCGGTCAGCCAGTCGATCCAGAGCCGCAGCTCCTTGCCGGCGATCCGCCCCGCCGTCTCCGCGACGCCGTACGACTTCCAGTAGCGCAGCGCTCCGGTGTCCTCGTTGCGGCCACGCTTGTGGACGATGTCCGTCATACGGGCGACGACCTCGTCGCGCGGGGTCGACCGCGACCACTCGATGGCCCGCCCGACCGCCGTGACGAAGGTGCGCGCCGTGTCCGGGTTCTGCTGGAGGAAGCGGTCCGTCATGACGTACGTGCCGGCACTGAAGTCACCGAGGAGCTCGTGGTCGGCGAACAGCCGGCGGATGCCGCCCGTCGCCAGCGCCTTGTCACGCAGCAGGCTGCTGAGCACGGCCACGTCGATCTGCTTCTGGCGCAGCGCCTGTTCGGTGTTGACCGGTGGGACCACCAGGGGCTCCACCTTGTCGGCCTCGGCGCGCGACAGACCGGCGCGCTGGAGGTAGATGTCGAGCATCGCCTCGGAGTGGGCCCCGAGGGTGTTCATCCCGACCTTGCGGCCGATCAGGTCGCGCGCCGAGCGGATCGGGCTGTCGTTGAGTACGTAGTAGCCGCTGTACGCGTCCTTGTCCGACCCGTAGTAGCTGATGACGGCCTTCACGGGCGTCTTGTTCGCGGCCAGTTTGACGACCGCGCCGTTGAAGGCGCCGCCGAAGTCGGTCTGGCCCGTCGCCGCGCTCTGGATGTCCTGCGGGCCGCTGATGGTGTTGCCGACCCACCGCAGCCTCACGTCCTCCAGGTAGCCGAGGTCCTCGGCGAGTTCGGGCAGGGTGACCTGCCCGGCCCATCCCTGGTACCGGAGCGTTCTCGTCCCGTCCCTGCCCGGCGCCCCGGCGTTCGCGGACGCGCCGCAGCCGACCGCCACCGCCGAGAGACCGAGCAGAGTGAGGAACTGTCGTCGGGACGACGCGGTCAGTGTGGTCATGGGAGTTCCTGTTCGCGTGCGGGTGAGTGGTGGTCGGTGGGCGCCGGCCGGGAGGGGCCGGACGGGGGCCTACGAGGCGGCCGCGGCGAGCGGCACACCGGGACTGAGGGCGTCGGTGAAGCCGTCCACGGCTTGGAGCAGGCGCAGGTCCGTCGCGGCTTCGAGCCGGACCGAACCGGTGCCCAGGCGCTCGATCGCGCTGTCGAGCACGAAGCAGCCCGTGACGACATGCCGGGCGCCGAGTGCGGAAAGCACCGGGCGCAGGGCGTAGTCGATGGTCAGGACGTGCGCGAGACTGCCTCCGGTCGCCAGCGGCAGCACGGTCTTTCCGGCGAGTCCGCTCTGCGGCAGCAGATCGAGGAACGCCTTCAGCAGGCCGGTGTACGAGGCCTTGTAGACCGGGGTGGCGACGATGAGCCCGTCGGCGGCCGCCACCTTCTCCACCGCCCCGCGCAGCGCCGGACCTGTGACGCGGCCGGCCAGGAGGTCGGCGGCGGGCAGATCGCGTACGGAGAGATGGGCCGTGCCGTGGCCGGCGAGCGCCAGGCGGCGCACGACGCGGTCCACCACGAGGGCCGTTCCGGAGTCGGCGGACGGGCTTCCTGAAACGGCGAGAAGTGACGGCAAAGGGAACTCCTGGCGTGGTGAAAGGCAGGGCGGACATCCGGCCGGAAAGGCCGGAACGGGGAGGAGGAATGCGCGGCCGAATACCGCACAAGGCAGGGGGAATTCCTCGCGGGGTTTACGGGAATCGCCGAGGGAGAAATGTCGTCGACGGACGCGGGCGGACGCCGCGGACCTCTGCCGGGCCCGGCGGCGCAAGGGGACGAGCAGCCCCGTCAGCGGCGGAGAACGGCCAGGAGCCGGAAAGAGGCGTCAGGAGAGACCACGGCGGCCGGCGGTCCGGCGACCGTCGGCACAGAGCGCGCTTGCGTGACGTCGCAGATCGACGTGCAGGCGTGCGGCGAGGTTCTCGTTCACACGCAAGAGGCTGGCATTCGGAAACCGGCCACGTCAACGCTTCATCCGCAGGCGTCTCACATTCCGAATTCCCTGTCACACCCGCGCAACGCGGCGTTCATCAGGGCACCGGAAGGCCGGGCGCCGCCCCTACTTGCTGAGCGTGTTCGCGCCGATGATGAAGAGGCCGAACAGCATGTCCACGCAGCCCGACCGGCACGCCGCCACCCAGCCGCGCCCGGCCGCGCGCGTGGCCCACAGACCCCAGCCGAACAGCGCCACCGTGTTGACCGCCAGCGCCGCCGCCAGGGCCGAACTCTCGCTCCACCACCGTGCCTGCGCGGTGAGCAGCAGCAGGCCCGTGGGAAGTGCGGCGACCACCAGGGGCCATTCCGTCAGAACGGACCGGAGCGTGCTGGTGACCGCCGGGTCGTGCGCCACCCGGTGGGCGAGGGCGTGGGCGTAGCCGTGCGACGCGGCGGCGGCCAGGGCGGCGACAAGGATCCACGCGGCGTCGTATCCGGGGTTGGGCGGACCGCTGTCGTTCTCCAGGGCGGCGGCCAGCGCGCTCGCCAGCACCGTTCCGTACACGCCGCCGAACAGCAGCCGCTGCATGGGCTCCGCGCGCCGGGCCGGACGCGGAAGGCTCACGGGACTCCCTGACAAGACGTCATCTCCCCACAAAAGGCGCGAATCGCTTGGCGAGATCCAGATCTACCAGTACGCGGGCGGCCGCCTCCCGCGACGAGCCGATCGCCCGGGGTTCCGGGCCCGGCCGGCGGTGTGACGAGTTCACCGCCCGCACACGCGCGTACCGCGCGCCGTACCGCCCGCGGTCACCCGGTGGTTGGATGCTCACGCCGCGACCGTCATGTACCCGACAGTGAGGAGCTTCTCGTGACCACGAACCGTCCCGCCCGTTCGGCGGCCCTGGCGGTGGGTACGGCGCTGGCGCTGGTCGCCGCGCTCGCGCCGGCCCAGGCCCGGACGCACGCCGCCGAGCCGCTGCCCGCCGTCACTCCCAGGGCCGAGACGCCCACGCTGTACGACGACGAGGCGGGCGGCAGCGCCAACGCGGACGACCCCGCCATCTGGCGCGACGCCGCCGACCCGGACAGCAGCCTGGTGATCGCCACGGCCAAGGAGGGCGGCCTGCGCGTCTACGACCTCGACGCCCGGCAGGTGCAGTCGGTGCCCGCGCCCGCCGCGCCCGGCCCCGACGACGCGCCCGGCCGGTTCAACAACGTCGACCTCGTGCACGGACTGCGGCTGCCGGCCGGGCGCGCCGACCTGGCCGTGGTCAGCGACCGCGGCCACGACCGGCTGCGGGTCTACCGCGTCGACCGCGGCCGGCCCGGCGGCCCGCTCACCGACGTCACCGACCCCGCCGCCCCCCGCGTCTTCTCGGCCGGCCAGGACGAGGTCAACGACCAGCAGACGGCGTACGGCCTGGCGACCTGGACGGACCCGGCGAGCGGCCGCTCCTACGCCCTGGCCAGCCGGCGCAACCGCACGGAGGTGGCCCTGCTGGAACTCCTCGCCACCCCCGGCGGCACGGTCACCTACCGCAAGGTCCGTACCCTCACCCTGCCGTCCGCCTTCCGTCTCCCCGACGGCACCTCGTGGACGCCGTGCGCCGAGCCGGGCGAGCTGCCCCAGGTGGAGGGCATGGTCGTCGACCCGGCCAACGGCGTGCTCTACGCGGGCCAGGAGGACGTCGGCATCTGGCGGGTGCGCGCCGATCTCAGCGGCACGCCGAAGCTCGTCGACAAGGTCCGTGAGTACGGCGTCCCGGGCGTGTACGACGAGGAGACCGAGGAATGCGCCCCCGGCGCCGACCCCGGCTTCGGCGGCACCCGCCTGGCGGCCGACGTAGAGGGGCTGACCCTGCTCACCGAGCCCGACGGTGACGGGTACGTCCTCGCCTCCAGCCAGGGGGACGACACCTTCGCCCTGTACGACCGGGAGACGGGGGACGACAACGAGTACGAGGGAGGCTTCCGCGTCACCGCCGGCCGCACCGCCGACGGCTCCGAGGAGTGCGACGGCGCGGCCGTCCTCAACGCCCCGCTCGGCAGCAGGTACCCGCGCGGCCTGCTCGTCGTCCAGGACGGCCACGACACCCCGTCGGTCCCCGAGGGGCGCGAGGCGACCGGGTTCAAGTTCGTCGACCTCGGCCGGGTCATGGACCGCATCGACGACTGACCCCTCGGGGGCCGGTGACCCGTCCCGGATCGCGTCTGCTTTTCTGTTATCCGCTGCCCGCAGCCCAGGTCTCCCTGGTGTCGGACAGGACAGACGAGCAACGGGCGCAGCCCGAGGAAGTGAGCCGAGTGTGGGCAGCGAACGCGAAGCCGCGACGGTCCGGGCGGCCCAGGGCGGTGACCAGCGGGCGCAGGACGAGCTGGTCACCGCGTACCTGCCGCTCGTCTACAACATCGTGGGCCGGGCGCTGAGCGGGCACGCGGATGTCGACGACGTGGTGCAGGAGACGTTGATCCGCGCGCTGGGCGGACTGGGGTCACTGCGTGATCCCGCGAGCTTCCGGTCGTGGCTGGTGGCCATCACGATGAACCAGATACGCGACCGCTGGCAGGCCCGGCAGGCGGACCGGTCCGGGGGCGAGCTGGACGAGGCCCACGAGCTGGCCGACCCCGGCGCGGACTTCGTCGACCTGACGATCGTGCGCCTGGGCCTTTCGGGACAGCGCCGCGAGGTGGCGGAGGCGACGCGCTGGCTGGACGCCGACGACCGGGCCCTGCTGTCGCTGTGGTGGCTGGAGGCGGCGGGCGAGCTGACCAGGGCCGAGGTGGCCGACGCGATGCGACTCTCGCCGCAGCACACCGCGGTGCGGGTGCAGCGGATGAAGGCGCAGCTGGAGACGGCCCGGGTGGTCGTACGGGCCTTGGCGGCGGCGCCGCGCTGCGTCCTGCTGGACGACGCCCTCGCCGCGTGGGACGGGGTGCCGTCCACGCTGTGGCGCAAGCGGCTGGCCCGCCACGCCCGCGACTGCACGATCTGCTCCGGGTACGGCGCGGAACTGGTGCCGGCGGAGAAGCTCCTGGTCGGCCTGGCGCTGATCCCGGTGAGCGCCGCGCTGGCGGGAGCGGTCCTCTCGGGCGAGCACCACACCGTCGGCCTCGCCGCCGCGCACGGTGACGCCTCCGCGCAGGGCGCCGCCGCGTTCCCGGGTGACGCTCCCGTCCGCCTCGGGCCCGCCGGACGCCGCCAGGAGCGGCACAGCCGGCGGATGCGGCGCCGGCGCGCTGTCGCGGCGTCGGCGGCGGTGCTGCTGGTGGGCGGCGGCGGATACACCGTCCTGACGCTGCTGGAGCCGGGCGAGGCACGGGAGGCGACGCGTTCCCGGGCGGCGGTCGAGGCGGCCCTGCCGCCCGTGGTCGCTCCGACGCCGCCGGCCTCGCCGACGTCGGCGGCCCCCACGACGCGCTCCGCCTCCCCGCGCGCCTCGGCGTCGCCGTCCAAGAAGGTGTCCAGGAAGACGCCCCGCGCGACCCCGAGCAGGACCGCCGCCAAGCCGTCCCCGCGTCCCGTACCGCCGAAGCCCGTGGCCAGCTCGCCGGCGCAGCCGGCGGCCCCTTCGTCCTTCGCGCAGCGGGTCACCGCTCTGGTCAACACCGAGCGCAGCAAGAACGGCTGCGGCCCGGTCAGCCAGAACGGCCGACTCGACACGGCGGCCCAGCGCCACTCCGCGGACATGGCCGCCCGTGACTTCTTCGACCACACCAACCCCGACGGCGCCGGGCCCGGGGAGCGCGTCACCGACGCGGGTTACGCGTGGAGCACGTACGGCGAGAACATAGCCATGGGGCAGCGGACCCCGGCCCAGGTGATGGAGTCCTGGATGAACAGCTCCGGACACCGCGCCAACATACTCAACTGCTCCTTCAAGGAGATCGGTGTCGGCATGCACGACGCGTCCGGCGGTCCCTGGTGGACGCAGGTCTTCGGCGCATCCCGTTGACGTGGCCCGCCAAGTCCCTTGCGATAATGGGGTCATGAACATGGTGGTGCGTCGGATCTGCGCGGTGGCCGTCCTCCTCGCCGGGGTGTCCCTCGGCCTGTGGATCGTCTACGGCGATCCTTTCGGGTGGCGGGGCGGCCTGCGGCTGCTGCGCTTCGGTCTGGGACTGGCCTCCATGGGCCTGATCACCGCGAGCGCCTGGCTGATGTTCCCGAGCGGCCGGGAGGACGACGGGGATCCCGCCGCCGCGTCGGCGGCCCGGGACCCCGCCCCGCCTCCCGGCCCTCTGGACGTCTAGGGCGCCCGGCGGTGCCTCCGGCTTCCGGCGCGGTTACTCGAACCGCGCCGTGTCGCCCGCTCCCCGGCGTACGATCTCGGCCTCGCCGCTGGAGAAGTCGATGACCGTGGTCGGCTCGGTGCCGCAGTCGCCCGAGTCGACCACGGCGTCCACCACGTGGTCGAGCCGTTCCTTGATCTCCCAGCCCTGCGTCAGCGGCTCCTCCTCGTCGGGCAGGAGCAGGGTGCTGGACAGCAGCGGCTCGCCGAGGTCGGCGAGCAGGGCCTGGGTGACGGCGTGGTCGGGGATCCGTACGCCGACGGTCTTCTTCTTCTGGTGGAGCAGCTGGCGGGGCACCTCCTTCGTCGCGGGGAGGATGAAGGTGTAACTGCCGGGCGTCGCCGCCTTGATCGCGCGGAACACGTCGTTGTCGACGTGGACGAACTGGCCCAGCTGCGCGAAGTCCTGGCACACCAGGGTGAAGTGATGCCGGTCGTCGAGGTTCCGGATCGACCGGATCCGGCTGAGGCCGTCCCGGTTGCCCAGCTGACAGCCGAGGGCGTAACAGGAGTCCGTCGGGTACGCGACGAGCGCGCCGGAGCGGATGCTGTCGGCCACGGTGCTGATGGTGCGCCGCTGAGGGTTCTCGGGGTGCACGTCGAAATACTTCGCCATCCGGCGAGCGTACGCGATCGGACCACCGCGCTCCGGCGCCCTCGGCCGCACGCCGCCGCCGCGCCGGGACTTCCGTTCCGCTTCCGCTTCGCATTGGTCTATACCTTGACTTGATCATGACATCACGCTTGAGTGTGGGCAGCCCCCCACCACGGCCGTCGCCGGAGGCCAAGTGCGCGCTCCGGACGGGCCGTTGCGCTCAAAAGGAGTGATCGAGTGCTGAGAACACGCCTCATGGCCCTGCTCACCGCCTTCCTCGTCGCCACCGGCCTCGTCGTGGCGCTGACGCCCTCGGTGTCGGCCGCGCCCGCCGCGACCGTCTGCGACACCGCGCCGAACTGGCAGCAGGGCGCCTGGTACACGGCTGGCAACGTTGTCAGGTACAACGGCGCCTACTACATCGCCGAGCACGACAACCCGGGCTACGACCCGACGATCAGCACCTGGTACTGGAACCCGCACACCTGCGGCGGCGGGGGCACTCCGTCCCCGTCCGGCTTCGTGGTGAGCGAGTCGCAGTTCAACCAGATGTTCCCGAACCGCAATTCCTTCTACACCTACAGCGGTCTCACCGCCGCACTGAGCGCCTACCCCGGCTTCGCCACCACCGGCAGCGACACGGTGAAGAAGCAGGAGGCAGCGGCCTTCCTCGCCAACGTGAGCCACGAGACCGGCGGCCTGGTCCACGTGGTCGAGCAGAACCAGGCCAACTACCCCCACTACTGCGACTGGAGCAAGCCGTACGGCTGCCCGGCCGGCCAGGCCGCGTACTACGGGCGTGGCCCGATCCAGCTGAGCTGGAACTTCAACTACAAGGCCGCGGGCGACGCGCTCGGCATCGATCTCCTGAACAACCCGTGGCGGGTCCAGAACGAGGCGGCCGTCGCCTGGAAGACGGGCCTGTGGTACTGGAACACCCAGAACGGCCCCGGCACGATGACCGGCCACAACGCCATGGTCAACCAGGCCGGATTCGGGCACACGATCCGTTCGATCAACGGCTCGCTCGAATGCGACGGCAAGAACCCGGCCCAGGTCCAGAGCCGGGTCACCAAGTACCAGCAGTTCACCCAGATCCTGGGTGTCCCCACCGGCTCGAACCTCTACTGCTGAGGCCGGCCGGTCCCTGAACGGGCCGCGGACCGGGGAGGTGTCGTCCCCCGGTCCGCGGCCGCTCCACGCGTCGCTACAGGGCCACGACGGTCGTCTCGGTCGCCTTGACGCTGGTCCACACGGACGTCCCGTCCGTGAGCCCGAGTTCGGCGGCGGCCTGCGGGGTGATCTCGGCCACCAGGTCCGGCGCGTGCTCCGAGGTGATCAGTACGCGCAGTCGGCTCCCCGACGCGGTGATCTCGCGGACGGTGCCGGGCCAGACGTTGCGGGGACTCCCGCTGGGCTTCTCGCGGTGCACGGAGACCGCTTCCGGCGCGATGATCGCCAGCGCGTCCGCGCCGGCGGGCAGCGGGTCCGCGACCACCAGCGTCTCCCCGCCGGCCAGTCGCAGGCCCTGGGCGGTGGCGGTGCCGGGCCAGGCGTTGCGGCCGAGCATCCGGGCGACCCACGGCGAGCGGGGGTGGCGGGTGACCTCGGCCGGCGGGGCGTCCTGGAGGGCGCGGCCGTCGTCGAGCACGAGGACGCGGTCCGCCAACGACACGGCCTCGACGGGGTCATGGGTGACGATCAGGCAGACGCCGCCGAAGCCGTCGAGGTGGTTGCGCAGTGTGTGGCGGACATGGGCGCGGGTGGTCTGGTCGAGGGCCGCGAGGGGTTCGTCGAGGAGCAGCAGGCGCGGGCGGACCGCCAGTGCGCGGGCCAGGGCGACCCGCTGTGCCTGGCCGCCGGAGAGCTGCGCGGGCCGGCGCTGCGCGAGGTGGCCGACGCCGAGGCGGTCGAGCCACCCCTGGGCGCTGCGGCGGGCCTCGGCGCGCGGAATCCCGCGGGCGCGCAGTCCGTACGCCGTGTTGGCGAGGGCGGTGAGGTGCGGGAAGAGCGCCCCGTCCTGGGGCACCCAGGCGACACCGCGCCGGTGCGGCGGCAGCCGGGTCACGTCGGTGTCGCCGAGGCGCAGTTCGGCGTGGGCGCGCGGGGTCAGTCCCAGGAGCGCGCGCAGGAGGGTGGTCTTGCCGGCGCCGTTGGGGCCCACCACGGCGATGGTGGTGCCGGGCGCGGCGTCGAGGGTGAGGCGGTTGAAGCCCGTGACCTCGGCGTGCAGGTCCCAGCGCTCCTTCGGGCCGGCCGGTTCGGCGACGGCGGGCAGGGGGGCGCCGGCCGGCTCCGGCTCGTCCACCGGGGGCCCGGCCGCGTGCGTACGGCCGGCGGGGGTGCCGGTCCAGCGGCCCCGCAGCGCGACGAGCACCACCATGGCGATGGCGAGCAGCAGCAGGGAGACGGAGGTCGCGGCCGCCGGCTCGTCCTGGAGGAGCAGGTACACCTGGAGGGGCAGGGTCTGCGTCGTGCCGGGCAGGTTCCCGGCGAAGGTGATCGTCGCCCCGAACTCGCCCAGCGCGCGCGCCCAGGTGAGCGCGGCCCCGGCGACGAGCCCCGGGGCGACCATCGGCAGCGTCACGGTGAAGAAGACGCGCACCGGGGACGCCCCGAGGGAGGCGGCGGTCTCCTCGTAGCGGGGCCGCAGCCCGCCAAGGGCGCCTTCCAGGCTGATGACGAGGAACGGCATGGCGACGAACGTCGCCGCCAGCACCGCGCCGGAGGTGTGGAACGGCAGGGTGACGCCGAAGGTGTCCTCCAGCCACCCGCCGAGGAGCCCGCGCCTGCCGAAGGCGAGGAGGAGTGCCACGCCGCCGACGGTGGGCGGCAGCACCATGGGCAGCAGGACGAGGGAGCGGACGAGCGCCTTGCCGGGAAAGGCGACCCGGGCGAGCAGCCAGGCCAGCGGGACGCCGAGCAGCAGGGAAAGCCCCAGCGCCCAGAACGACACGACGAGCGACAGCCTGAGCGCCTCGGTGGTGGCCGGCCCGCCCAGATGCTCCCCGAGGTCGTTCCACGAGGTGCGCACCAGCACCCCGATCAGCGGGAGCAGCAGGAACGCGACGGCCAGCAGGGCGGGAATCCCCAGGAGGACGGGGGTGCGCGGGCCGGCCGCGCGGGTGCGGAGTGGGTTCATCGTCAGGTCCCTGGGGCGCGTCGAGCGGAGGCGGGCTGCCCGGCCCCGGGCCGGACAGCCCCGTACGCGTGCGTACGGCTGGTGACTACGGCTGCTGGAAGTCCGCGTCCTTGAAGATCTTCCGGGCCTCGGGCGACGACAGCCACTTCACGAACGCCTCGGCCGCGGCCGGGTTCTTGGACGTCTTCAGTGTCGCGGCCGGATACGCGGCGATCGCGTTCTGCGCGTCGGGGATCTCGACCGCGTCGACCTTGCCGGTCGCGGTGGCGGCGTCGGTCTTGTAGACGAGACCGGCGTCGGCCTCGCCCAGTTCGACCTTGCTGAGTACGGCGCGGACGCTCGGCTCCTGCGACACCGGCTTCACGGTGATCTTCTGGGCGTCGAGGATCTTCTGGCTGTAGCGGCCCACCGGCACCTCGGGCGCCGCGAGCACCACCTTGAGATCGCTGTCCGCGAGGTCCTTCAGGCCGCGGACGCCCCGGGGGTTGCCCTCGCCGGTGGCGATGACGAGGCGGTTCCTGGCGATGACGGTCGGGGTCCCGGTCTCGCCGCCGAGCGCGTCCATGGTCTTGGTGTCGGCGGTCACCAGGGCGTCGGCGGGGGCGCCCTGGCCGACCTGGGCGGCGAGCTCCTGGGAGCCGGCGAAGGAGAAGGTGATCCTCGTACCCGGGTGGGCCTTCTCGTACGCGGCGCCCGCCGTCTTGAAGACGTCGGTCAGCGAGGCGGCGGCCAGCACGGTCAGCTGGGCGCCGGTCGCGGCCTTGCCGGACTTGTCAGCCGCCGAGCCCTTCTCGCTGTCGTCGCTGCCGCAGGCGGCGAGCGGCAGGAGGAGGGCGGTGGCGATGAGCGCGGCGGCGGCGCGGCGCCGGCTGAACGGCAGAGCGAGGGACATGGGCGGGACTCCTTGGGGACACGGCCGGCGGGTGCCGTCCGGGCGGATGGTGACGAGCCGCGCCGAGGACGGGCGACGCCGCTGTGATGAGCAAGGAACCGGGGCGGGCGGCGGGGTCAGGTGCGGTCGATGTGCACGCTGGTCGACTTCACGCGGGCGGTGGCCTGCATGCCGACCTCCAGCCCCAGCTCTTCGACGGCTTCGCGGGTGAGCAGGGAGACGAGCCGGTGCGGACCGGCCTGGATCTCCACCTGGGCCGCCACGTCGCCGAGCTTCACGGCCGTGACGATGCCGGGAAAGGCGTTGCGGGCGGAGGTGTAGCCGGGGTCCTCATCGGCGCCGGCCTGGCCGACCTCGACGGAGAACGCCGCCAGGTCACGGCCGTCGATGAGGCGACGACCGCTCTCGTCGCGATGGGTCGCGACCCGGCCGGCGTCCGCCCAGCGGCGCGCGGTGTCGGGGCTCACGCCGAGCAGACGCGCCGCCTGTCCGATGGTGTAGGACTGCATGCGCGCCAAGATAGAGCGGATTGCATGGCATCTGCAAGCTTTGGGCTGAAGCTCCATGGCAGATGCGAGCCCTCTTGGAGAAAGCCCCGAACGGCCCTCCGGACCGGGCTCCGGCCGGTCGACGCGCGCGGCGTGGGCCCCGGTGGCGTACTGGAGGAAGACGCGTGGGAGTGGGCGCGCGCAGGCGCGGCCGCCCGGGCCGCCGGCTGCGGCTGCACGGCGTACGGTCCCCACGCGACCGGGACGGACCGGGACGGGGTGCGACGGCTGTGCGAGGACACGCGGTCACGGAAGGCCGCTTCCGCCATCGGGGGGCGGACCTGGCCTACGAGGACGCGGGTGAGGGGCCGCTCGTCGTCCACGCGCACGGCGGCTTCGTCAGCCGGGCCGTGGAGGACCGCATGGGCCTCTTCGACTGGACACCCGTCCTGGACAGCGGCTTTCGGCTGGTCCGCTACGACGCCCGGGCCCACGGCCGGTCCACCGGCGACCCCGTGGACACCGACTACACCTACCCCTCGCTCGCCGACGACCTGCTGGGCCTGCTCGGCCACCTGGGCGCCACGCGTCCCGTCGGCGCCGTCGGCGCGTCGATGGGATGCGGCACCGTGCTGCACGCGGCCGTACGCGCGCCCGGCCGCTTCTCCCGGCTGGTGCTGCTCGTCCCGCCCACCGCGTGGGCGACGCGGGAGGCGTACGCCCGGACCTGCCGGGCATCCGCCGAGACCGTCGAACGGGACGGGGCGGACGCCTGGACCGCCGCCCGGCTGGGCCGGCCGGGCCCCGCGGTGGTGGCGGACGTCCCCGCGTTCGCGCCGACACCCCCCGAGCGCGTACTGCCGTCCGTGCTGCGGGGCCTGGCCGCGTCCGACCTCCCCGCCCCCGCCGCGCTCGCCGCGCTGCGCCGGCCGGCCCTGATCCTGGCGTGGGCGGACGACCCGGGCCACCCGCTGTCGACGGCCGAAGCCCTGGCCGACGCGCTGCCGGAGGCCGACCTGCACGTGTCCCGGACGCGCGCCGACGTCGGCACCTGGGGCCGGCGCATCGCCGAGTACCTGGACCCGGCGCGCCCCCGGCCGGCGTCCTGACGGCGCGGCCCGGCGGCCGGGGAGTGCGGCGAAGGCAGCGGGCCGCTGACCGGCCGTCAGCACACCGGGCCGGGGGACCGTACGGGGGAGCCCGGTCGGCCGAGACCGCCGCGCCCGATGGGCGGCGCCGGAAGAATCGGGCCGGCTTTGGGTACTCGTGACGTACCCGTTCCGACAGAGGA
The DNA here is from genome assembly GCF_005981925.1 of Streptomyces albidochromogenes. GTDB lineage: Bacteria > Actinomycetota > Actinomycetes > Streptomycetales > Streptomycetaceae > Streptomyces > Streptomyces albidochromogenes. The sequence goes on along the minus strand of NZ_VBVX01000075.1, from coordinate 9,837 downwards.
GTCCGCATGACCACCTACGTCATCTCGATCCCGGGCACGTTCCTGCGCGACGTGCCCGACGACGCGCGCACCGCCCTCGTGCGGCACCTGCGCCCGGCCGACCCCCAGCACACGTCACTCGGCCAGTCGGAAGACCTGGACATCCTCACCGTCAACGACAACGGCACGTTCAGCATCCACCTGGAGGTCGACGCGGACGACAGCCGCAGCGCGGAGGCGCACGCCAAGGAGGTGGCCGCGAGCGCGCTGCGCAAGGCGGGGCTCACCGAGAAGGACGCCCCGCTCGGCCCGACAGCCGTGACCGGCATCGACACCTAGCGGTACGCCGCGGCCCCGGCCCGACACGTCCGGTACCGGGGCCCGCTCGCCCGCCCGGGGTCGCGGGACGGCCCCGGGCAGGCCGCCGACCGGTGGTTGTCATGTCGCCGATTGGACGTTGCTCTCTGGTGAGAGGCGGTTCCGCCGTGTAACGTCGCTCGCAGATGTCGTGGTTCGCAGTTCCTGCCCGCGCTATGGCGTGGGCGCTTTGCTGTGCAGTGCCAAAGGACCAGGGCGATCACCTCCGGATTCGCGCGGTGCGGATCCGATATCGACTGAAAGGCACCAGCATGGCCAGCGGAACCGTCAAGTGGTTCAACTCCGAAAAGGGCTTCGGCTTCATCTCCCAGGACGGCGGCGGCCCGGACGTCTTCGCTCACTACTCCAACATCAACTCCTCCGGCTTCCGTGAGCTGCAGGAAGGCCAGACCGTCACCTTCGACGTCACCCAGGGCCAGAAGGGCCCGCAGGCGGAGAACATCACCGTCGCCTGACCCGACGCCAGGGACACCGAGCCCCCCGGAGCGCACGCTCCGGGGGGCTTCGCGCTGCGCGCCCGCGCCGACGTCGCGCGACCGGCCGGGGGCAGACCGGGGCGCGGCTTCCGGCGCTCGCGGGCCGTGCCGTCGGGGCACCAGGTCCCGGTGTCAGGTCTCTTGACGCCGTGTCCGGCGCTGTGGGAGAAACCGCTTACCCCGAGCGTGGTTGCGGGGCACACGCGCCCCGCACGGAGGTTCCCGCGCATGGACTCCCCGCCCCCCGCCCGCCGCACGCTGCTGCGCGCCGCCGCCGTCCTCGCGGCGGGAACCCCGCTGGGGACCGCGCCGCACGCCCACGCCGCCGACACCTACGACGCCCTGCGCCTCGCCTGGTGCGACCTCCTCCTCGGCACCGGCTTCACGCCGGACGCGGAGCCCTACGCCGGCAAACTGGCCGCCCTCGGCTCCACCGCCGCCGGCCTCCGCTCGACCATGGCGCCGGCGGCCGGCTCCCTGTGGCCCGACCTTCCGTACGCCGACCCGGAACCCGACACCGACGCCGAGTCGTACACGTACTCGGGCAACCTCAACACCAGCTTTCATCGGCTGCGCACCCTCGCCGAGGCATACGCCCAGCCGGGCACCGGCCTCACCGGGGACCCCGCCCTGCGCTCCGGGATCCTCGGCGGCCTCGACCACCTCCACGACCAGGCGTACCACGCCGGCCGGACCCGCTACGGCAACTGGTACAGCTGGCAGATCGGCATCCCGCAGGCCCTCCTGGACATCGACGCCCTGCTGTACGCCGACCTCGGCGCCGCCCGCGTCGCCGACCACTGCGCGGCGGTCGACCACTTCGTCCCCGACAGCGTGGTCGCCGCCTACACGGGGACCTCCACCGGCGCCAACCGCGTCGACCTGTGCCGCGTGCTCGCCCTGCGCGGTGTCGTCGGCAGGAGCGCCGGCAAGCTCGCCCTCGCCCGCGACGCGCTCTCGCCCGTCTTCCCGTACGTCACCTCCGGCGACGGCCTCTACGCCGACGGCAGCTTCGTCCAGCACACCTACGTCCCCTACGCCGGTTCGTACGGGCAGGTCATGCTCGGCGGTTTGGCGCTGCTCTTCGCCCTGCTCAAGGGGTCCGCGTGGGAAGTGACCGACAGCGGCCGGCACGTCGTCCTGGACTCGGTCGACAAGGCGTACGCCCCGTTCCTCTTCAACGGGCTGGTGATGGACGGTGTGGCGGGACGCGCGATCAGCCGCGGCGTACAGAAGGCGGACACCCGCGGGCTGCGCCAGGACGACCACCTGCGCGGCCACGCGATCATCGCCTCCGTCGCCCTGCTCGCGCGGAGCGCGTCGGCCGCCGAGAAGACCCGCTGGGACGCGATGGTCAAGGGCTGGATCGCCCGCGACTACTTCAGCCCGGTGCTCACCAGCCCCGCACTCGGGGTCGCCCAACTGGCGCGGCTGCACGCGATCGACAGCTCGTCCGCTTCGCCGGCCGCCGAACCCGTCGGCCACCGGCTCTTCCCCTGCATGGACCGCGCCGTGCACCGCAGGCCCGGCTGGGCGGCCGCCCTGTCCATGGCCTCCCGGCGGATCACGTACTACGAGAACGGCAACGGCGAGAACCTCCGGGGCTGGCACACCGGCTCGGGAATGCTCTACTGGTGGGGCAAGGACTTCGGCAACGGCCAGTACAGCGACGACTTCTGGCCGACCGTCGACCCCGGACGGCTGCCCGGCACCACCGCCTCCCGCAAGCCGCTCGCCGACGGCGAGGGCGGCGCCTGGGGGGTGGCCCGGCCCGACGTGCGCTGGGTCGGCGGGGCGACGGACGGCACGTTCGGGGTGGCCGGCCAGTACCTCAGGGGCCTGTCCTCCACCCTCATGGCGAAGAAGTCGTGGTTCTTCCTCGACGACGCCGTGGTCTGCCTCGGCGGCGGGATCCACGGACGCGACGGCGCGGGGGTCGAAACGGTCGTCGAGAACCGCAACCTCGGGGCGGGCGGCGTGCACGCGTTCACCGCCGACGGCTCGGCCCGGCCCACCGCGCCGGGCTGGAGCGCCACCCTCACCGGCACCCGCTGGGCCCACCTCGCCGGTCACGCCGGTTACGTCTTCCCCGGCGGCGCCACCGTCAAGGCGTTGCGCCAGGCCCGTACCGGCGCCTGGTCGGACATCAACGGCGGCGGCTCGACCGCCGCCGTCACCCGCCGCTATCTGACGCTGTGGTTCGACCACGGCACCGACCCGACCTCCGCGACGTACGCGTACGTCCTGATGCCGGGAGCCACCGCGGGGCAGACCTCCGCCCGCGCCGCCGACACCTCCTGGCTCGACGTGCTCGCCAACACCGCGAGCCAACAAGGTGTCGCCGTCGCCCCACTCGGCTTCACCGGCATCAACTTCTGGCTGGCCGGGACCGTGGGCGCCGTCTCCGCCTCCGCGCCCGCGAGCGTGCTGATCCGTGAGGGCGCGGGCTCGGCCACGGTGTGCGTCTCGGGGCCGCTGCGCGACGGCGCCGTGATCGACCTGGTGTGGAACCGGCCCGTTTCCTCCGTGACGTCCAAGGACCCTGCCGTCCAGGTGGTGTCGACGGGCTCCGCGCTGAGCCTGCGCATCACCCCGGGCCAACTGGGCGCCGTGCACAAGGCGGTGGTACGGACGGCCTGACCGGCGGTCGCGGCGGGGCCTCAGGCGTCGCGGCCGCCGGCCGAGGCGAAGCCGAGCCAGGTGTGCGGGTTGCCCTCCCAGCACCAGCCCAGCTTCGGGGCGCCCTTGCTGATCCACAGAGCCGGAACCCTGCGGTCCCCGAAGCGGCTGCCGCCGAGCGAGAAGCACTTGTTCTTGGCCAGGGCCCCGGGGTACTGGGTGACGAACGCCAAACCCTCCTCGATGGTGAGCGGCGTCCGGCCCCGCTCCTCGATCGCCGCCATGGCGTTCAGCGGCACGACGTCGCAGAACTCCTCGCCCCGGTCGACGTCGAAGGCGACGTACACCTCGCCCTCGGGAAGGGCGAGTTCCTTCAGGGACACGAACCGCTCCAGCTCGCCCTCGGCGTAGAAGCGCTCGATCACGCCCGGTTTCGACTTGCCGGCGAGCGTGGTGAGGGGCACCGCATCCTCCAGCGGTACGAGCGACCTGGTGACCACGAGCAGGAAGGGCACGCGGCCCTCGGTCGGCGGCTCCATTGTGGCGCGGCGGCCGAGGACGGCGGCGCGCAGCGGTTCGACGAGGCCGCGGAACGTGGTCTCCGTCAGTCCGGCGAGTGCCGGGTACCCCAGGTCGACCAGCGTCGTGACCTGGCGGTCGAACTCGGTGGCGGCGTCGAAGTCGGTCATGTGGAGCCTTCCTGCGTACGGCGGTCGGGGAGCGGGCGAGCTGCGCGGGGTCAGTAGGACCCCCTGCGCGGGGTGTTGGCGGCGCGGAAGTTGCCGCCGCGTCGTGCCGCGGCGGGCGGCAGGTCGCGGACGGGGCGCCAGGTACCGCGGCTCTGTGCGGCGTTCTTCCGGTCGAGGGATGCGGCGGGATCGGCCTTGCGAGAAGGGTGCACGGGTGCCTTTCGACGGGCGGGGGAACGAGTGCGTCGTCGCGGGTGGAAATTTGCGACGGACGTAAAATTAGCCTCAACGTGTGAAGTGAGTCAAGAGAAACTTACGACGAGTGTAAGATTACCGCATGAGTATCGAACCGGTGGGACTCCGCGAGTCCAAGAAGCAGGAGACCAGGCAGCTCATCTCCGACCAGGCGACCAGGCTGTTCATCGAGAACGGCTTCGAGGCCACGACGATCGCCGAGATCGCCGCGGCCGCCCGGGTCGCGAAGAAGACGGTCACCAACTACTTCGCGCGCAAGGAGGACATGGCCTTCGACCACCAGGACGAGTTCGCCGCGGGCCTCGCCCGTACCGTCGCCTCCCGGGCCGAGGGCGAGTCGGCCCTCGCGGCCCTGCGGCGCGAGTTCCTCGGCGGCGTCGAACGGCACGACCCGGTCATCGGGTTCTCCGGAGAGGTGTTCGCCCGGATGATCGCCGACAGTCCCACGCTGCTGGGCCGGCTGCGCGACCTGCACGACCGGCGCGAGGACGCGCTCGCCGGCCTTCTCGCCGCCGAGACCGCCGCCGCCCCCGACGACATCACCCCCCGGGCCGCCGCGGCCCAACTGGGCGGCGCCCACCGGGTCCTGTTCCAGCGCATCCTGGAACTGACCCTCGACGGGCAGAGCGACGAACGGATCGCGGCGACGGTCTCCGTCGCCGCCCACCGCGTCTTCGGCCTGCTGGAGGGCTCGCTCGGCGACTACGCCGTGAGGTGAGCACCGCGCCCCGCCCCACGCGGGAACCGCCTGGTCGGCGGGGGCAGCACGAGGGTCCCCGCACCGCCCGGCGGCCCTCGGGCGGCACGCCGCCGGAGAAACCCGCCGATCTTTCAGCCGTCGAGACCGAACAAGACGGCCGCCCCGCACGTACTGGACGTACAAGCAAGCCGGGACGGACGAGACGACGGATGAAGGACGGGCGAGATGGGCGTAATCAGGAGAAGCGTGTGGACGTGGCGCAGGCGCGGGAGCATCGCTCTGCTCGCCTGCGGCGCGCTCGCCGGCGGAGGTCTCGCGGCGGCCGGGGCGGCCGTGCTGGAGCCACGGACGGCGACCGCCTCCAGCCACCGGGAGGCGCCGCTGATCTCGGGGCAGCCGCAGTTCGACACCACGGACGTGTACGCGTTCGTGAGCCCCGACCACCCCGACTCGACGACTCTGGTGGCGAACCTGCTGCCGTTCCAGGAACCGGCGGGCGGCCCGAACTTCTACCCCTTCGCCACCGACGCGCGCTACGACCTCCACATCGACAGCGACGGTGACGCGCAGGACGAGCTGCTGTACCGGTTCACGTTCAAGGACCACCGGAAGAACGACAAGACGTTCCTCTACAACACGGGCGCCGTGGAGAGCCTCGACGACCCGGACCTCAACTTCACGCAGACGTACGACATCGAACTGATCCGCATGGAGGGCGGGAAGGCCGTCTCGCGCCACAAGGTCGCGAAGAACCTGCCCGTCGCCCCCTCGAACGTCGGCAAGGCGTCGATGCCCGACTACCAGAAGCTGCGAGACGAGGCGGTCCGCAAGGTGCCCGGCGGTCTCAAGTCCTTCGCGGGCCAGGCCGACGATCCGTTCTTCCTCGACCTGCGGGTCTTCGACCTGCTGTACGGCGGTGACCTGTCGGAGGTCGGCAACGACACGCTCAAGGGTTACAACGTCAACACGATCGCCCTCCAGGTGCCGACCTCGTACATCCGCGAGTCCGAGGAGCAGCCGGTCGTCGGCATCTACGCGACGACCGAACGCAGGAGCGCCTCCGGCCATTGGACGCGCGTGTCGCGGCTCGGCATGCCGCTGGTCAACGAGGTCGTCAACCCGGTCAAGGACAAGGACAAGTTCAACGCCTCCTCGCCGGAGAACGACGGTGACTTCCTCAAGAACGTGACCGAACCGGAGCTGCCGAAGCTCGTCGAGGCCATCCACAAGATCAAGGCTCCCCAGGAGCCCCGCGACGACCTCGTCTCGGTGTTCCTGACCGGAGTCAAGGACCTCAACCAGCCGCCCAATGTGACTCCCTCGGAGATGCTGCGCCTGAACACCTCCGTCAAGCCGGTGGCGGAGCCCAAGCGGCTCGGCGTGCTGGACGGCGACAACGCGGGCTTCCCGAACGGGCGCCGGCTCACCGACGACGTGCTGGACATCGCGCTGCAGACCGTCGAGGGCGAACTCGTCGGCGCCAAGAACGACCTGGGCGACGCGGTCGACGCCAACGACAAGAAGTTCGGCGACACCTTCCCGTACGTCGCCCTGCCCACCGCCGGCTCCGACACCCGCGAGGGCGCCGCCGTCGGCACCAAGACCGACGCCACCGGGCTGACCGGCGGCGCGGCCGCCCTCACGTCGTCGTGGGGCGAGAACACGGTGATGCTCGCCTCGGCCCTGGCGGGTGCCGTGGGGGTGCTGCTCGTCGGCTTCGGCATGTCGTACGTGCGCTCCCGGCGCCGGCCCGCACGCCGGTCCTGGCTCGGCTGAACCCCGTCCGCGGGGCGGCGCAGTCCCGGGCCGCCCCGCGGAGAACCACCCCCTGAAGGCCGAGGAAGGCGAGACAGATGCCCGTACGGAAGCCGCGGTTCGTGCCGCGACGGCATGAGCGAGGGCGGGAGCGGCCGGCCGGCGGTCCGCGTGGACCACGGCGGTGGCGGATCGCGGCGCTCCTGGCGATGGCCGTGGGCCTCACCGCCACCTCGGTGGCGATCGGGGCCGACGGCGGCGCGGACCGGGCCGGCCGGGACGCGCCGGTCCTCGCGGCGGACATGTCCGCCGAGCGGCTGGCGGCCGGCGACCTCGGGCGCGGGATCGACGCCCTGCGCCGGCACCTGCGCGAGCAGCCCAAGGACGCCACCGGCTGGTCCGCCCTGGGCGCGGCGTACGTCGAACAGGCCCGCACCAGCGGCGACCCGACGCTGTACCCTCGGGCACAGAAGGCGTTCGGCCGGTCGCTGGGACTGCGCCCGGCCGCCGAGAACGACGCCGCCCTCGCCGGCCGGGCGGCGCTCGCCGCCGCCCGGCACGACTTCACCGCCGCGCTGAGCGAGGCGGACCGGGCGCTGCGCGTGAACCCGTACAGCGAACGGGCGTTGTGCAGCCGGGTCGACGCGCTCGTGGAGCTCGGCCGGTACGACGAGGCGTGGCGCGCGGTCGAACTCGCCGACCGGCGCCGGCCGGGCATCCCGGTCTTCACCCGGTACGCGTACGTACGGGAGCTGCTCGGCGACGCGAAGGGAGCGCGCCGGGTGCTGCTGCGCGCGCAGGAGTCCGCGTCCACTCCGCCCGATGCGGCGTACGTGGCCACTTCGCTCGGGCACCTGGCCTGGTCCCAGGGCCAGTACGGACGAGCACGCTCCCACTACGCGACAGCGCTGCGCGCCGACCCCGGGTACGTGCCGGCGCGGGAGGGGCGGGGACGCGCGTACGCCGCCGAGGGCGACACGAAGCGGGCCCTCGCCGACTTCGAAGAGGTCGTACGGCGATACCCGCTGCCCGGCCAACTGGCCGCCCTCGGCGAACTGCACGAGGCGGCCGGCCGGCGGGAGCGCGCCGAGGAACAGTACGGACTCGTCCGTACGTGGATCCGGCTCGCCCGCGCGCAAGGCGTCGCCACCGACCTGGAGTCCGCACTCGTGGAGGCGGACCACGGCGACGCCGCCGGGGCGCTGAAGGCGGCGCGCGCCGAATGGTCGCGCCGGGAGAGCATCCACACGGCGGACGCGCTCGCCTGGGCCCTGCACGCGAACGGCGAGGACCGGCGGGCGCTGAAGTACGCCAAGAGGGCGACGGCCCCGGAGCCCGGATACCGGAACGCTTCGTTCCTCTTCCACCGGGGCATGATCGAGCACGCCCTCGGGGACGACAAGGCCGCCCGGCGGCACTTGCGCGCCGCGCTCGACCTGAACCCCGGCTTCTCACCCACGGGGGCACGCGAGGCGAGATCCGTCCTGAACCGGATCGGGGGGACGTCGTGAGGCGCCGCACCGCCGCCCGCGTCCTCGTCACGCTGGCGGCGGGCGCGGCACTCGCCGTCCTGCCCGCCGGGGCGGCGCAGGCACACCCGCTGGGGAACTTCACCGCCAGCCAGTACGACGGCCTCGTCGTCGCCCCGGGCACGCTCGCGGTGGACCACGTCGAGGACCTGGCGGAGATCCCGGCCGCCCGGGAGCGCCGCCGCATCGACGCCGACGGGGACAGAACACTCGGGCCGGCCGAACTGTCAGCGTGGGCCGGGAAGCGGTGCGCCGCGGCGGCACGTGACGCCCGGCTGACGGTCACGGGCACCGGCGGCCCGGCGGGCGGCGGAACCGTACCCGTCTCGGCGGGCAGCGCGAGGGCTCAAGTACGGCCTGGTGAGGCCGGGTTGGAGACACTGCGCGTGACGTGCGCGCTGACGGCGCCGCTGCCGCGTGCGCAGAGCGTACGAGTGGCGTACCGCCCCGGGGGTGTCACCACGACGGCGGGGTGGCGGGAGATCACCGCGCGGGGCGACCGCATGACGCTTTCCGCGTCGGACGTGCCGGGGAAGTCCCTCTCGCGCCGGCTGACCGCGTACCCCGGCGACGTGCTCTCCACGCCGCCCGAAGTACGGTCGGCCGCTCTCACGGTACGAGCGGGGGGACCGGCGCTGGTCCCGGGCGGGGGCGAAGGCGGACCCTCCCCGGCAGCGGGCGTGCTGCCGCGCGGGGCCGACCGCTGGGCGCAGGCGCTGACCGGACTCGTGGCCCGGCACGAACTGACGGCCGGCTTCGCGGCACTCGCCCTCGGCATCTCCCTGTTCCTGGGGGCCATGCACGCGCTGGCACCGGGGCACGGCAAGACGATGATGGCGGCCGCGGCCGCCGCGGGCGGCCGCAGCTCGGTGCGCGACATGATCGGCTTGGGGCTGTCGGTGACGATGACCCACACCCTGGGCGTCTTCGCGCTGGGCGCCCTGATCACGGCGGGGTCGGCCGCGGCGCCCACCGTCGTCTCGTGGCTGGGCATCGCGAGCGGCGCCCTGGTCGCGGTGGCGGGCGCGCTGCTGCTGCGCAGGGCGTGGCGCCGACGCCACCTCCCGCACGGCCACGGCCACGGCCATGCGCACGGGCACTCACACGGTCATGCGCACGGGCACGGACCCGGCCATGCGCACGGGCACTCCCACAGTCATGCTCCCGGCCACGGCCACGGCCACAGCCCCGGCCATGCGCACGGGCACGCCCACAGCCCGGCGCACAGCCACGACGCCGACACCGACGCCCACGCCGTCCGCGTCGAGGAGCGGGCGCTCACGTTAGTGGCCTCCTCCGCGTCCGCGCACGGTGCGGCCGGCCACGCGGCCGACGTACAGCCGCCGGTGAAACCCCGTCACGCGCAGGCCCGGGGGAGTGCGCACCCCGGGGAGCCCGGTCACGAGGCGCCCCCCGGACACAGCCACCCGCACCCACATCCCCACCCTCACACGCAC
>NZ_VBVX01000721.1 GCF_005981925.1 Streptomyces albidochromogenes | reverse complement strand
AATGATGGCTTTCCTTAGGTGTGAACTTAAGGTAATAAATTTCACTATAGGCTGGAAAGATCAAGATTTATTATCTACTTTTTATAGTCTAAACGATAATAATGGTATCCAATCAGCAGGAAACCTCATTAAGGGATCCTCAGAGACTATACGTGAAAATACTTATGATCTATTTAATAAACATTATAATTATTTATATAATACCGTCCCTAAGAACGGACATGGCGCTAGTGCACCAAATAATTTTATTAAAATAGATAAAGATTGATTAGATTGATTTATAGGGTTTACTGAAGGTGATGGTGCAATAT
>NZ_VBVX01000720.1 GCF_005981925.1 Streptomyces albidochromogenes | reverse complement strand
CCCTGACCTCGGCCCGCTACGCCCGGGACGTCAACGAGGTGAAGACCATGGGCGTGAAGAGCGGATCGGGCAGGACCGCGCACCAGACCGAGACCGCCCTCTTCTTCGGCGGCAACCTTCTGGTGCAGTTCCAGACGGCCTTCCGGGACCACGCCGCCCGGCACCGCCTCGGCATCGCCGACACGGCGCGGCTGTTCGCCGCGGTGAACACCGCGGCGGCCGACGCGGTGATCGCCTCCTGGGACTCCAAGCTCCACTACCGCTTCTGGCGGCCCATCAGCGCCGTCCAGCTGGCCGGCACGGACGGCAACGCCGCCACCGAGGCCGTCCCGGGATGGCAGCCGCTGCTCGTGACGCCCCCGCACCCCGACTACGTCAGCGGCCACGCCACGGTCGCCGCGGCCGTGCTGCGGACCGCCGCCGGTGTTCTCGGCACCTCCCGCCTCGACCTGTACGTCCGCTCCGAGGCCACCTCCACCACCCGGCACTACCCGCACGCCGACCGGTTCAACAAGGACATGGTCGACGCGCGGGTGTGGGGCGGCATCCACTTCCGCAGCGCGGACCTCGCCGGCTGCCACGCCGGCAACCGCATCGGGGACTGGGCGCTCGGCCACTACTTCCAGC
>NZ_VBVX01000719.1 GCF_005981925.1 Streptomyces albidochromogenes | reverse complement strand
CCCACAGGACATTCAATTGCTGGTCACGGCGCTGGGCAGCGTGCTCGCGCTGGTCGCACTCATCGTTTCCCGGTCCAAACTGCATCCGCTGCTGGCGTTGCTGATCGTCTCCGTGGCGGCCGGCCTGTTCACGGGCATGCCGCTGGACAAGCTGGTCAGCGCGATTTCCGCAGGCGCGGGCAAGACGCTGGGCGCGGTCGGACTGGTGGTGGCGCTGGGCGCCATGCTCGGCAAGATCCTGGCGGATTCCGGCGTCACCGACAGCCTGGCGAATGCCATCCTGGAGCGCGCTTCGCGGAAGGCGCTGCCATGGGCGATGGCCGGCGTGGCCTTCATCGTCGGCATACCGATGTTCTTCGAGGTCGGGCTGGTCGTCTTGCTGCCGCTGATCTTCGGCGTGGCCCGGAGGCTGGAGGCCGAGCAGGAAGGCACCGGTTCGGCCTACGTGTACGTCGGCGTGCCGGTGATCGCCGCCCTGGCGGCCATGCACGGCATGGTGCCGCCCCATCCAGGCCCGCTGACGGCGATCGCCACGCTGAAGACGAACGTGGGCGCCACCATGATCTACGGCTTCATCGCCGCCATCCCGGCCATCGTGCTGGCGGGGCCGGTGTACGGAACATTCATCGCC
>NZ_VBVX01000718.1 GCF_005981925.1 Streptomyces albidochromogenes | reverse complement strand
CCAATTCCAGGGTGATAAGCTGTTAAGAAGAAAAGAGAACTCCTCCCAGGGCTCACGCCGACGTCTCCACATTCAGTTACGTTACCGTGAAGAATCCATATCCAAGTTCCGGAATTTTAACCGGATTCCCTTTCGATGGTGACTTGAAAAATCAAGTCTTTGAAACGGAGCTTCCCCATCTCTTAGGATCGACTAACCCATGTCCAACTGCTGTTGACATGGAACCTTTCCCCACTTCAGTCTTCAAAGTTCTCATTTGAATATTTGCTACTACCACCAAGATCTGCACTAGAGGCCGTTCTACCCAGCTTTACAGCCAAGGCTTCGTCACTGACCTCCACGCCTGCCTACTCGTCAGGGCATCATATCAACCCTGACGGTGAAGTATAAGTAAAACGCTTGAGCGCCATCCATTTTCAGGGCTAGTTTATTCGGCCGGTGAGTTGTTACACACTCCTTAGCGGATTCCGACTTCCATGGCCACCGTCCGGCTGTCTAGATGAACTAACACCTTTTGTGGTGTCTGATGAGCGTGTATTCCGGCACTTTAACTTCACGTTCGGTTCATCCCGCATCGCCAGTTCTGCTTACCAAAAATGGCCCACTAAAAGCTCTTCATTCAAATGTCCACGTT
>NZ_VBVX01000074.1 GCF_005981925.1 Streptomyces albidochromogenes | reverse complement strand
CCACGCGAACGACCGGTGACCCGTTCCCCCGCCGGGCGGTTCGGCGGGGGAACGGGTCACCGGTCGTTCGCGTGGTGCGCGTGGGCCGTGATCAGGGACGGTCCGGCCCGGCGCGCGGGGGCGTCAGGGGAACGAGACCAGGGTGGACGGCACCGTCGAGGTGCCGGCCGGGACCGTGGACGCGCCCGTGTTGTTGATGACGTGGTTGTAGTGGCCCATCCCGCCGAGCGAGACCACGAGCAGGCTGTGGAACTTCACGCCCGGTCTCACCGGGGCCTTGAAGCCGTGGTCCTGGCGGATGTTCGGGTCGGAGGTGTAGTTGCAGTAACTGCCGAGCCCCCAGCCCTCGTGGACGTCGACGGAGTCGTCGACCCGGTAGGCGGCGTAGCCCTTGGTGTCGCCGTTCTGGATGGCGGCCTGGTTGGGCGCGTCGTACGCCTTCTCGTTCTGGTAGAAGATCGTCCGGCCGCGCTCGCCGTACCACTCGACGTCGTACTTGTTGAAGTGCTCGACGAACAGGCCGGTGGCCAGCACGTCGTCGCCGTACACCCTGACTCCGTAGTCGGCGCGGTTGGTCTCCCAGCCGACGCCCTCGCCGTGGTCGGCGCGCCAGACCCAGGTGTGGTCGATGACGGTGTCGTCGCTGTTGACGACGATCGAGGTGGTGGCCTTCCCGGCGCCCGCACCGCCGACGCGGACGTACACGTCCTGGACGGTGGTGGGGTTGGCGGCGTGGTCGGCGGACGCGTTCTGCGGGCCGAGTTCCAGAAGGGTCGGGGAGTTGACGGGGCCGGCGTCGATCAGGAAGCCCGCGAGCTTGACGCCGTCGACGTCCGCGACCTTCATCGCCGTCACGCCGCCGTCGGGGATGATCGTCGCGAGGCCGAGGCCGAGGACGACGGTGTTCGCACGGTCGACGTTGATGGTCCGGTCGACGTGGTAGACGCCGGGGGTGAAGAGCAGGTGCAGCCCCTGGGACAGCGCCTGGTTGATGGTGGCCGCGGTCGCGCCGGGCTTGACCACGTAGAACTTGTCCAGGCCGATCGACTCGCCCTGCGGGGTGCCGTTCCAGGAGACGCCGCGGGCGTTGGTCCGCTTGGCCGGGACGAAGACCTTGTACGTGGAGCCGTCCAGGTACAGGAACGGCTTCTCGCGGGAGATCGGGGTGGTGGCGAGCGTGGTGTACGGCGGGTTCGGGAAGCCGGTCGCCGGAGCGCCCTCGACACCCGAGAACGTCATGTTCCACACGCCGTTGGTCCAGCCGCCGACGGAGCTGTCGCGGGTGTACCACTGCTGCTGCGAGTACGGGCCGACCGTGCCGTCGATCTTGCTGTCCGCGATGTAGCCGCCCGAGGCCCAGCCGTAGCCCGCCGGGGCCAGGTTGAGGCCGCCCTTGACGTGCATGCGGCGGAAGGAGGCGGCCTGCGAGACGGCCCAGCGGTTGGTGCCGCTGACCGGGTTCAGGGCCAGATTCTCCGCCGAACGCCAGAAGTTCTGGGTCGCGTTGCCGTTGAACCAGCCGGCGTCGACGGTCACGTCGCCGTTGATGGTGGTGTCGTCGGGCTTGAGGCCGAGGCCGGCTATGGAGGTGTAGAAGCCGATCTGGGCGTTGAGGTTGTCGTACGTGCCGGGCTTGAAGAAGAAGGCGTGGCGTCCGCTGCCGAACTGCGCCGACTCCTGCTGCTTGAAGACGTCGTCCAGCTTGGCCTGGATGCCGGGGGTGGACGGCTCGAAGACGTGGACGTTGGGGCCGAGGTCGCCGCCGCCGGGCAGTTGCGGGCCGCCGGGGCCGGACTCGCCGTACACCTTGAACTCCCAGAGCGAGTAGCCGTACTGGGTCCCGCGCGTGGTGCCGTGCACGCGGATGTAGCGGGCCTCGCCCGTGAGGTCGACGGTGTCCGTGCCGCCGTCACCGGTGGTGGTCTGGTACGCCGTCGTCCAGTCGCTGCCATTGGCCGACAGCTCGATGCGGTAGCCCTTGCCGTACGCCGTCTCCCAGTTCAGGACGACCTGGCTGATCCGGGCACTCGCGCCGAGGTCGACGCGCAGCCACTGCGGATCGGTGTGGGCGCTCGACCAGCGGGTGGTGGTGTTGCCGTCGACGGCCGCGGTGGCCGGGGTGCCGGCGTTCTCCTCGCTGGAGGCGGTGACCGGCTTGCCCTGGGAGAGCAGCGTGGGCGCCGCCTCGGCCGTACCGGCGGGGACGAAGAGCAGCAGCGTGGCGACCAGGGCGGTGACCATGGCGCAGACAGTGCTCTGACGTGCGGAAACGGGGGGTCTGTGGGGCGGGGGCGCCACGTATGTGCCGACAGCGGGCATGGGGTGTTCTCCTCGGTCGCAGGGAGAAGCGCGTTCGGAGAGCGCTCTCCAAGCACGAGATGCTTGTCCGCTCACGCTGCCGGGGTCAAGGGGCGTGCGTGACTATTTCGTCGCCGGTTCCTGCGCGGTGATCGTCCGCTTCCGCGTCTCCATGGTGGCCCGCCAGCCGGCCTGCCCGGCCGGTGAATCGCCTTCGCCCGGCTGCTCGTTCAGCCGTCCGCCGCGCGCGAAGAAGTCGGCGAGCGGCAGGGTCGCCGCGCCGACGGTGACGGCGTCCGGCCCCAGTCGTCCCAGCTCGATGGAGACCCGCCCGGCCGGATGGCGCAGGGCGTAGGCGGCGGCGTGGGTCCGTACGGAGTCCAGGATGTACGGGGCCAGCTGGAGCCCGGCCCAGCCGCACAGCAGTACGCGTTCGGGGCCGTAGAGGTTGATCAGGTCGGAGATCCCCGCCCCCAGGTACTCCGCCGTCTCGTCCAGCACGGCCCGGGCCACCGGGTCGGCCTCCCCGGCGGGCGGGTAGGCCGCGGCCAGCAGCGCGGTGACCGCCGTCTCCTCGTCGGTGTCGGCCGGCAGCGACGCGCCCGCCTCCTGCCAGCGCTGCACCAGCGCCTCAGCGCCGGCGTATGCCTCCAGGCAGCCGAGCGCCCCGCAACGGCACCGCCTGCCGCGCACGTGCAGCGTGGTGTGGCCCCACTCCGCGGCGCTGCCGCCGGCTCCGCCGAAGACGGCGCCGTCGGTCACGATGCACGCGCCGATGCCCGAGCCGAACAGCACGATCGCCGCGTCCCGTACGCCGCGCCCGCCGCCGAACCACATCTCCGCCTGCCCGAGGGTCCGGGCGCCGTTCTCGATGAAGAACCGCGTGCCCGGGGGCAGGACGGCGCACTCGCGCAGCAGCGACTCCAGCGGTACCGCGTCCCAGCCGATGGTCTGGCCGTGCACCACCGCCCCGCCCCCACCGTCGGCGCCGCGGTCGACGATGCCCGGGATGCCGACGCCGACGCCGAGCAGCAGGTCGGCGGTGATGCCGGCCCCGCTCAGCACCTCCCCGACACCGTCGCTGATGTGCCGGACCACCGACGCGACGTCGTAGCCGTTGCGCCGCATCGGCCGCTCCCAGCGGGCGAGTTCGGTCATGACCAGGTCGAACAGCTCGACGCGCACCCGGGTTTCGCCCACGTCGACACCGATCAGGTACGCCCCGGAGGGGACCACCCGCAGGAGGGTGCGCGGGCGGCCGCCGTCGGAGTCGACCGTGCCGGCCTCCTCGACGAGCCCTTCGGCGACCAGCTCGGCCGCGATGGTGCTGATGGAGCCCGAACTGAGCGATGTGGTGGTGCCGAGAGCCTGACGGCTCATCGGGCCGTCGAAGTACAGTCGTTGCAGTACCTCCTTCCGGCTGCTTCGTCGCAGGTCACGGACGGTTCGTCTGCTCGGCATGGCCATGTGGCTCCCTTCCTTCGTGCAACATACCGCTGCTTCAACTCTTGACGCGACCCTCTCTCGGGTCTTAACTCACGTTTTAAATTAAGCCATGAGGTTGTTCGGGGACCGAATGCGACCCGGGCTCTCCACCCCTTCCGAAGGGCCGTCTTCGCCATGCGCAGAATCCGAGCCGCGGCAGCCATAGCCATCGTCACCTCCCTCACCATCGCCGCCACCGGCTGCGGCGGCGGCGAAGGCGGCACGGGCGGCGCCTCGCCCAAGACCCTGACGTACTGGGCCTCGAACCAGGCGCCCAGCGTCGAGGCCGACAAGAAGATCCTCACCGCGGAACTGAAGAAGTTCGAGAAGCGGACCGGCATCAAGGTGAAGCTCGAAGTGGTCCCCTGGTCGGACCTGCTGACCCGCATCCTGGCCGCCACCACCTCCGGCCAGGGCCCCGACGTCCTCAACATCGGCAACACCTGGTCCGCCTCCCTCCAGGCCACCGGCGCCCTGCTGCCGTGGGACGACGCCGCCTTCGACAAGATCGGGGGCCGCGACCGGTTCAGCGAGGCGGCCGTCGCCTCGGCGGGAGTCGAGGGCAAGGACCCGGCCGCCGTGCCGCTCTACTCGCTCTCGTACGCCCTCTACTACAACAAGCGGATGTTCGAGGACGCCGGCGTCGAGAAGCCCCCGGCCACCTGGGACGAGCTGGTCGCGACCGGCAAGAAGCTCTCGAAGGGCGGCAAGTGGGCCCTCGGCGCCGAGGGCTCCAACCTCTCCAACAACATCCACCAGATCTTCGCGCTCGGGCAGCAGCACGGCTCGGACTTCTTCGACGCCTCGGGCAAGCCGGACTTCACCTCCGACGCGAATGTCGCCGCCGTGAAGCAGTACGTCGACTTCATGGCCAAGGACAAGATCATCGCGCCCGGGAACGCGGAGTACGCCCAGAACCAGTCGCTCCAGGACTTCGCCCGGGGCAAGACCGCCATGGTCCTGTGGCAGGCCGCCGCGAGCACCTTCGCCGCGCACGGCATGAAGCCGGACGACTGGGGCGTGGCCCCCGTACCCGTGCCGTCGGGCGCACCGGGCGGCGGCCGTCAGGTCAACTCGATGGTCGCCGGCATCAACATGGCCGTCTTCAAGAACAGCAAGAACCTCGACGGGGCGACCGAGTTCGTGAAGTTCATGACGAGCGACGAGGAGCAGAAGATCCTCAACGACAGCTACGGCTCCATCCCGCCGGTCAAGGCCGCCCAGCAGGACCCCGCCTTCGCCGCCCCCGACCGCGCCGTCCTGCGCGACACCCTCGCCAAGAGCGCCGCCCCGCTGCCGCAGGTCCCCGAGGAGTCCCAGTTCGAGACGGCAGTGGGCACCGCCGTCAAGGAACTGTTCGCCGACGCCGCCGCCGGCCGGCCGGTGACCACCGAGTCCGTCAGGGCGCGCCTGTCCAAGGCCCAGCAGCAGATGCCGAAGTAGGTCCGACCGTGACACCCGCAGCCACCACCACGCCCCGGCGGGCGCCCTCGGGGAGCGTGTCCGAGCGGACCGGAGCGCAGCCGCCCCGGAGCCGCCGGCCCCGTCTCCCCGGGCGCCTGCGCCGCATCGGCCTGCCGTACCTGCTGCTGCTCCCCGCACTCGTACTGGAACTGCTCGTCCACCTGGTGCCCATGGCCATCGGCATCGTCATGAGCTTCCGCGAACTGACCCAGTTCTACATCCGCGACCTGAACAGCGCGCCCTGGAACGGGCTCGACAACTTCGCACTCGCTGTCGACGTCAACCAGCCGGTCGGCGAGTCGCTGCTCCGCTCCTTCCTCACCACCTGCCAGTTCACCGTGCTCTCCGTCGGTCTGTGCTGGCTGATCGGTACGGCGGCCGCCGTCTTCCTCCAGGAGAACTTCCGCGGCCGCGGCCTCCTGCGGGCCGTCTTCCTCATCCCGTACGCCCTGCCGGTCTACGCGGCCGTCATCACCTGGGCGTTCATGTTCCAGCGGGACAACGGCCTGATCAACCACGTCGTCCACGACCAGCTCGGCCTCACCGACACCCCGCCGTTCTGGCTGATCGGCGACAACAGCTTCGTCGCGCTGCTCGTGGTCTCCGTGTGGAAGGGCTGGCCCTTCGCCTTCCTCATCATGATGGCCGGTCTCCAGAACATCCCCCGGGAGCTGTACGAGGCCGCCGCCATCGACGGCGCGGGCGTCTGGCAGCAGGTGCGCCGTATCACGCTCCCGTCGCTCCGGCCGGTGAACCAGGTCCTGGTGCTCGTCCTCTTCCTGTGGACGTTCAACGACTTCAACACGCCGTACGTCCTCTTCGGCAAGGCGGCCCCGGAAGCGGCGGACCTGATCTCCGTGCACATCTACCAGTCCTCGTTCGTCACCTGGAACTTCGGCACCGGGTCCGCGATGTCGGTCCTGCTGCTGATCTTCCTGCTGGCCGTGACGGCCGGGTACCTCCTGTTCACCTCGCGAGGAAAGAAGCCCGCCGATGCCCACTGACCGCGTCACCGCCGCGGGGCCGGCGCGGCGGCGCTCGCCGACCGCACCGCCCAAGTCCTTCCTCCGGGCCCGGAGGATCTTCATGACCCTGCTGACCGGCTTCGTGCTCCTGCCGGTGTACGTCATGGTCAGCAGCTCCCTGAAACCGCTCCAGGACGTGTCCGGCTCGTTCCGCTGGATGCCGAGCGGGCTCACCGTCCGCCCGTACTTCGACATCTGGGACACCGTCCCGCTCGCCCGCTACTTCGTGAACTCGCTCGTCGTCGCGGGGGCCGCCACCGTCTGCTCGGTGGTGATCGCCGTCTTCGCCGCGTACGCCGTCAGCCGCTACGACTTCCGGGGCAAGCGCGTCTTCACCGTGACGGTCCTGTCCACCCAGATGTTCCCCGGCATCCTCTTCCTGCTGCCGCTCTTCCTCATCTACGTGAACATCGGCCAGTCCACCGGCATCGCGCTCTTCGGCTCCCGCGGCGGGCTGATCCTCACCTACCTCACCTTCTCCCTGCCGTTCTCCATCTGGATGCTCATCGGGTACTTCGACTCCGTGCCGCGCGAACTCGACGAGGCGGCCAAGGTCGACGGCTGCGGCCCGCTCGGCGCCCTGCTGCGCGTCGTGGTCCCCGCCGCCGTGCCGGGCATCGTCGCCGTCGCCGTATACGCCTTCATGACGGCCTGGGGCGAAGTCCTGTTCGCCTCCGTGATGACCAACGACACCACCCGCACCCTCGCCGTCGGCCTCCAGGGCTACTCCACCCAGAACGACGTCTACTGGAACCAGATCATGGCCGCGTCCCTGGTCGTCAGCGTTCCCGTGGTCGCCGGATTCCTCCTGCTCCAGCGCTACCTGGTCGCCGGCCTCACCGCCGGAGCCGTCAAGTGACCCATGCCGAAAGGAACGTCGTGACCGCCCCCTTCGACCCCAACGCCCTCGCCCCGCTCCCCGAAGACTTCGCCTGGGGGGTGGCCACATCGGCGTACCAGATCGAAGGCGCGGTGACGGCGGACGGCCGCGCTCCGTCGATCTGGGACACCTTCTCCCACACCCCCGGCCGGACCGACAACGGCGACCACGGGGACATCGCCTGCGACCACTACCGCAGGTGGCCCGAGGACATCGCCCTGATGAAGCGCCTGGGAGTGACCGACTACCGCTTCTCGGTCGCCTGGCCGCGCGTCGTCCCCGGGGGCGACGGACAGGTCAACCGGGCGGGCCTGGACCACTACGCGCGCCTCGTCGACGCCCTCCTGGAAGCCGGCATCACCCCCAACGTCACCCTCTACCACTGGGACCTGCCCCAGGCGCTCCAGGACCGCGGCGGCTGGCCCGAGCGGGAGACCGCCGAGCACTTCGCGGCATACGCGGAGGTGGTCGCCGGGGTCCTGGGGGACCGCGTGCGGCACTGGGCCACCCTCAACGAGCCGCTGTGCTCGGCCTGGATCGGCCACCTCGAAGGGAGGATGGCCCCGGGGCTCACCGACATCACCGCCGCCGTCCGCGCCTCCTACCACCTGCTCCTCGGCCACGGCCTCGCCACCTCGGCCCTGCGCGCGGCGGCGCCCGGCGCGCAGGTCGGCATCGTCAACAACCTCTCCACCGTCGCGCCCGCCACGGACTCCGACGCCGACCGGGCCGCCGCCCGCCGCGCGGACGGCCACACCAACCGCTGGTGGCTCGATCCGGTCCACGGCCGGGGCTTTCCCGCCGACATGATCGACGTGTACGGCGTGGACCTGCCGGAGCGCGCCGGTGATCTTGCCACCATCGCGCAGCCGCTGGACTGGCTGGGCCTGAACTACTACTTCCCGGCCGTGGTGAGCGACGACCCGGCCGGCCCGTACCCCTTCGCGCGGCAGATCCGCCGGCCCGGCGTGCCGCGCACGGGCATGGACTGGGAGGTCGACGCGGGCGGCATCGAGACCCTGCTGATGCGCCTCACCGACGAGTACGGGGCACGCAGGCTCTACGTGACCGAGAACGGGTCCGCGTATCCCGACACGGTGCTCGCCGACGGCACCATCGACGACCGCGAGCGCGCCGCGTACCTGCGGGAGCACCTGGCCGCCTGCGCACGCGCGGTACGGCGGGGCGCGCCGCTCGCGGGCTACTACGCCTGGTCCCTGCTGGACAACTTCGAATGGGCGTACGGCTACGACAAGCGCTTCGGCCTGGTCCACGTCGACTACGCGACCCAGCGCCGCACGATCAAGGCGAGCGGACACGACTACGCCGGGATCATCCGCGAGCACCGCGCGCGCGGCGCCCGCGCGGCCTGACGCACGCGAGCGGCCCGGGGCGGGGTTCCACCGGCCCGCCCCGGGCCTGTTCCTGTCGACTGTCCGCGTTTCGCCCCGCCTCCGGCGCCCTCAGCCCGTCACCGCCGGCGGCCCCGGGCCGACCAGCCGGCGCCCAGGCCCGCCACGTGCAGGGCCAGCAGGGCGAGCCCGACGAGCATGAGGCTCGTCGGACCGAAGATCGTTTCCGTCGACGTCTCGGTCGCGTGAATGATGAAGGCGATGACGAAGACCACCGCCGCCGCGATTGCCAGCATGTTCTTCTCCTGCCGCTCGACGGCGCGTCACACACGGTCCGGTGGCTGCGCCGCTGACAGCCTTGTGCCCCGCCGCCTGCCGCTCATGCGTCGCCCACGACGCGGCCGCCCCGGACCGCCCGCGTGCCGCCGGGCGGCCCCTTCAGCGCACCGGACCCACGTGCGGCAGCACCTTGTCGGGCGTCAGCGGCAGGTCCCGCAGCCGCGCTCCCGTCGCGTGGTGAACGGCGTTGGCGATGGCCGCCGCCGTGCCGACGACGCCGATCTCACCGATGCCCTTGCTGCCCATCGGGTTGAGGTGCGGATCGTCCTCGTCGACCCAGTGCGCCTCGATCGACCGCACGTCCGCGCACGCGGGGACGTGGTACGACGCCAGGTCGTGCTCCGCGAAGTCCCCGAACGCGGCGTCCATCGTGCTGTGCTCCGTCAGCGCCATGCCGATGCCCATGGTCATCCCGCCGATGAACTGGGAGCGCGCGGTCCGCGGGTTGAGGACGCGCCCCGCCGCGTACACGCCCAGGAGGCGGCGTACGCGGACCTCGCCCGTCACCGTGTCGGCCTGGACCTCGGCGAAGTGGGCGCCGAACGCGTGCCGCGCGTACGGCGGTTCCTCCGCCAGCTCACGCTCGGTGTCCGCCGCCGCGCTGATCCCCTCGGCCGGTACGCCGCCCGGGCTCTCCCGCAGCCGCTCCGCCAGGAGGGCGCACGCCTTGTGCACCGACCAGCCCCACGACGCCGTGCCCGACGAGCCGCCCGCGAGCGGCGCCACCGGAAGGTCGCTGCTGCCGATCTCGACGCGCACCGACTCCAGGGGCGCGTCCAGCACGTCGGCGGCGATCTGCGCCAGCACCGTACGGGCCCCGGTGCCGATGTCGGTGGCGTTGACCCGTACGGCGTACGTGCCGTCGGGGGCGGCGTGCGCGGTGGCGGCCGACGGGCTGATCAGCACGGGGTAGGTGGCCGCCGCGACCCCGGTGCCGAGCAGCAGGCCGCCCTCGCGGCGGACACCGGGCCGCGGGTCGCGCCCCTCCCAGCCGAAGCGCCGCGCTCCCTCCCGCAGGCACTCGGCCAGGTGACGGCTGCTGAACGGACTGCCGCTGTCGGGCTCGGTCTCCGGTTCGTTGCGCAGGCGCAGTTCCACCGGGTCGATCCCGGCGGCCACGGCGAGTTCGTCCATCGCCGACTCCAGCGCGTACATGCCGGACGCCTCGCCCGGAGCGCGCATCCACGACGGCGACGGCACGTCCAGCGCGACGACCCGGTGCCCGGTGCGGCTGTGCGGCGAGGTGTACATGACCCGGGCCGGTACGGCGGCCTGCTCCACGAACTCCTTGACCGTCGACGTCTGCGTGACGACCTCGTGCGCGAGCGCGGTGATCACGCCGTCCGGGCCGGCCCCCAGCCGTACCCGCTGCACGGTCGGCGCGCGGTGACCCACGACGGCCGCGAGCTGGCGGCGGGGGAGCGCCAGCTTGACGGGACGCCCGGTGTGCCGCGCGGCCATGGCGGCCAGCACCACCTGCGGGCGCGGCGTGCCCTTGGAGCCGAACCCGCCGCCGACATGCTCGGAGACAACGGTGATCCGCCGCTTCTCCAGTCCGAAGACCTGCGCCAGCGCGTCGCGCACCTTGGTGGACCCCTGGCTGGAGTCGTACACGGTCAGCCGGCCGTCGTCCCACAGGGCGGTCGAAGCGTGCGGTTCCATCGGGTGGTTGTGCTGCGCGCTCATCGTGTACGTCGCGTCGACGCGCACGGCGGCCGCCGGATAGGCCGTGTCGAAGTCACCGCGCTCCCGGACGGCGGGGACGCCGCTGTTCGCCTCCTCGGGGGTGTAGAGGTCCGGATGGGTGGTGGTCAGCGTGACGTCGTGCTCCTCGGCCGCGTACTCGACGCGCAGCGCCTCGGCCGCCGCCGCGGCGTGCTCCGGCGTGTCGGCGACCACCAGGGCGACGTACCAGCCGCGGTGGGGCACCCGGTCGCTCTGGAGGACCGCGAGGATCGGGTCGTCCGGCTCCTTCAGTCGGGGCGCGTTCTCGTGGCTCAGTACGGCGTGCACGCCCGGCAGGGCCAGCACCTCGTCGTCGTGCACGGCGGTCACCCGCCCGCGTGCGACGGTCGCCGGCACGGGTACGGCGTAGGCGCAGCCCGGCGGGGTGTGCTCCGCCGCGTAGCGCGCGGCGCCGGTGACCTTGTCGCGGGCCTCCGCGCGGACGGCGGGTGTGCCGAGGGGGCTGTGTGCGTGCGTCATGACGGTGTGTCACGTCCTCAAGTACGGGAAGCGAGCTCGGCCAGCACGCTGACGGCGAGGTTGCGGGCGAGCGGCACCTTGAAGCCGTTGTCGCGCAGCGGCTCGGCCGCGGCGAGTTCGGCGTCGGCCGCCCGGGCGTACGTCTCCTCGGTGGCGGGCGCTCCGCGCAGCACCTCCTCCGCCGCCCGGGCGCGCCAGGGCACGTGCGCGAGCCCGCCGAACGCGAGGGCGGCGTCCCGCACCACACCGCCCTCGACGCGCAGGACGGCGGCGACGGACGCGAGAGCGAAGGCGTACGAGGCGCGGTCGCGCGCCTTGCGGTAGCCGCAGTGGGTGCCGGGCAGGACGGGCGGCAGGGTGACCCCGGTGATCAGCTCGCCCGTACGGACGACGGTGTCCTGGTCGGGGCGGTCGTCCGGCAGCCGGTGGAAGCCGGTGAGGGGGACGGCGCGCGCGCCCTGCGGGCCGCACAGGTGGACTGCGGCGTCCAGGGCGGCCAGCGCGACAGCCATGTCGGAGGGGTGGGTGGCGACGCAGTGCTCGGAGTGGCCGAGCACCGCGAGGTCGCGGTGCACACCGTCGCGGGCGGGGCATCCGGTGCCGGGAGCACGCTTGTTGCAGGGCTTCGAGGTGTCCTGGAAGTACGTGCAGCGGGTGCGCTGCAGCAGGTTCCCGGCGGTCGTCGCCACGTTGCGCAACTGCCCCGAGGCGCCGGAGAGCAGGGCCTGAGACAGGGCGGCGTAGCGGGTGCGCACGGCCGGGTGGGCGGCCAAGTCACTGTTGCGCACGGTCGCGCCGATGCGCAGGCCGCCGTCGGGCGTCTCCTCGATCCCGTCCAGCGGCAGCCGGCTGACGTCGATGAGGAGGTCCGGGGCCGCGACCCCGAGCTTCATCAGGTCCACGAGGTTCGTGCCGCCGCCGAGGTACTGCGCCCGCTCGTGGCCGGCGAAGGCGTCGACCGCCTCCTCGGCGCTCTCGGCGCGGAAGTACGCGAACGGCTTCACCGCGCCACCTCGCCGATCGCGTCGACGATGTTCGGATAGGCGCCGCAGCGGCAGATGTTGCCGCTCATGCGCTCGCGGATCTCGTCCGGCGTGAGGTCGGCGGGAGCGCCGGGGGAGCGATGGGGGGACGTGACGTACGAGGGGTGCCCTTCGGCGGCCTCGGCCAGCATCCCGACGGCCGAACAGACCTGCCCCGGCGTGCAGTAGCCGCACTGGAGGGCGTCCCGCCCGACGAACGCCTCCTGGACCGGATGGAGCGTTTCGCCTTCCGCGAGGCCCTCCACGGTGGTGACGCGCGCCCCGTCGTGGGCGGCCGCGAGCAGCAGGCAGCTGTTGGCGCGCCGGCCGTCGACGATCACGGTGCACGCCCCGCACTGGCCGTGGTCGCAGCCCTTCTTCGCCCCCGTCAGGCGCAGGTGCTCGCGCAGGGCGTCGAGCAGGGTGGTGCGGTGGTCGAGCATCAGGGTGTGCGGGGTCCCGTTGACGTGCAGGGTGAGGACAGAGCTGTGCGCGTTCTCCTGCTGGCTGGTCGGCTCCACTCCGTGGCACCTTTCCGGTACGGAGACATCGCTTCGTACCTCTTCCTACCAAAAGGTTCCGCCGGGCGCGTTCCGGTTCAGGCGGCCCGAGCGGGGTACCGGGGTGGGACGCAAGCTTGAGCAAGGAGGTCGCAATGGCCATCGCGAAGTACAGCCTCGTGGCCGTGGACTGTCCGGACCCGCGGGCACTCGCCGGCTTCTACGCCGCGGTGCTGGGCGGCGACGTGAAGAAGGACAGCGAGGACTGGTACGACCTGTACCTGCCCGACGGGCCCCGCATCGCCTTCCAGCGGGCCCCGGGGCACCGGCCGCCGGACTGGCCGCGGGCCGACGGCGACTCCCAGCAGATGCATCTGGACTTCGACGTCCCCGACATCGAGGCGGCGCAGGCGCAGGTGCTCGCACTCGGCGCCACGCCGCTCGATCTGGACGACGAGGACGGGAAGCGGGGCTTTCGGGTGTACGCCGATCCGGCGGGCCACCCGTTCTGCCTCTGCCGCGCCTAGGAAGGACCGAGCACCATGAGCGACTCGTACACGCAGGACCCGCAGGACGACGGCAAGCCTGTGCCGCGCGACCTGCCCGACCAGCAGGCGACGGACGGCGAGGACTCGCCCGACGAGGCAGAGCGTCCCGCCGCGCGGGACGACCGCGACGACGGCGACCAGGCGTCCGCCGCCGGCCAGGAGCCGGCCCCGGAGGAGCCGACCGGCTGAACGGGAGCGGTGTGACGCGGCGTCCCGGATTGCAGGCGGACGGTGACCGGCGCAAGGTGGGTGAGCCAGGTGCACATCACCTCCGATCTCTGGAAGGAACACCCTCGTGAGCAAGGCAAAGGCGAAGGCGAAGCAGGTCAAGGGCAAGATGAAGGAAACGGCGGGCAGGGTCAAGGACGACCCGGCCATGGAGGCCGAGGGCCGCGGGGAGCAGCTGCGCGGCAAGACCCAGGAAACAGTCGCGAAGACCGGCGACCGGGTGAAGAGGTCGGCCGCGAAGTAGCGCGGCCGCACCGGTACGCGGAGCGGGCCGCGCCGCCACGGCGGCGCGGCCCGTCGGTCTGTTCGAGAGGCTAGGGAAGGGAACGGCGACATGGAGCGCGCGGCCGTCTTCGATGTCGACGGAACGCTCGTCGACACCAACCATCTGCACGTGACGGCGTGGTGGGAGGCGTTCCGCCAGGCCGGGCACGACGTCGTCATGCACGACATCCACCGCTCCGTCGGCCTGCCGGGCCACGACCTCATCGCCCGGCTGCTCGGCGACGACCGCGACACCGGCCAGGACGACGCCATCAGCGCCGCCCACAAGACCCTGTACGCGACGTACGCCGACCGGCTGCACCCGCTCCCGGGAGCCGGCCGGCTGCTGCGGACCCTCGCCGGGCAGGGCTGGACCGTCGTGCTCGCCACGTCGGCGAGCGGCGGGGAACTCGCCGCGCTGCGCCGCGCGATCGACGCCGACGACGCGATCGGCGCCACCGCGAGCTCGGAGGACGTGGACGAGGGCAAACCGGCGCCCGAGCCGGTCGAACGGGCACTGGAGCTGGCCGGGGTGCCCGCCGAACGCGCGGTCTTCGTGGGGGACACGGTGTGGGACATGGAGGCCGCCACCCGGGCGGGCGTGCTCGGCGTGGCGCTGCGCTGCGGGGGCATCCCGCAGCGCGACCTGGAACGGGCCGGCGCGGCGGCCGTCTACGACGACCCGGCCGACCTGCTCGCGCGGATCGACGACAGCCCGGCCGCCCGGGTGGGGCAGGGATTGGACGCGGCGCGTCAGGGCACCCGGGGCCCGTCGTAGGCAGGCCGGGTCCCGGAGGCGTCAGTGGCAGTCAGTGAGAGCGAGCACCGGTTGTACCGAGGCGGTGCCGCACTCGGCCGGATGGGGCAGTGGCTGCGCTGGGAGGCGGCGGCGATCGGCCGCTCCGCGCGCCGCGCGGTGGCGGGACCCGGTCCCGAGCGCGATGTCGTCACCCAGTCGCTGAAGGCCGCGGGCGCCGCCGCGGCGGCGTGGGCGCTGACCGGCTGGTGGTGGAACGCGCCGATGGCGCTGATGGCCCCCTGGACGGCGGTCGTCCTCGTGCAGAGCACCGTCTACCGCTCACTGCGCTCCGGCGTCCAGCAGCTCGTCGTGATCGCGCTGGGCACGGTGCTGGCGGCGGGGGCGGCCAACCTGACGGGCGACACCATGACCGCGATGGTCCTGGTGCTGCCGGTAGCCGTACTCATCGGCACCTACGCGCGCTTCGGCGAGCACGGCCTGTACGCGCCGACCACCGCCGTGTTCGTGCTGGCCTACGGGTCGTACTCCGGTCTCGACATCCTGCACCGGCTCTTCGAGTCGGCCGTCGGCGCGGTCATCGGCATCGCGGTGAACGCGCTGATCCTCCCGCCGGTCCATCTGCGCAGCGTCCGCGACTCCCTGCGCCGCCTGCCCGAGGAATGCGCCGATCTGCTGCACGCGGTCGCCCAGGGCCTGCGGGAAGGGTACGGGCGGCAGGAGGCGGAGGGCTGGCACGACCGGGCGCGCCGGGTCCCGGTGATCCTGGCCGACCTGCGCGACGCCCGGCTGTGGACCCGCGAGAGCTACCGCCTCAACCCCGGCCACCGGCTGCGCCGTACCGGGGCCGCGCTGCCCCCGACCGAGTGGGACCAGGCGTGGGAGCGGATCGCCGACCCCCTGGTGGCCCTGATGCGCACGCTCGCCAGTACGGTCAGCGAGGAAAGCCCGCTCAGGCGGCTTCCGGACGCCGCCGTGGGGCACCTGGCGGACCTGCTGGGGGCGGCCGGCGACGTGTGCGCGGCCGACCGGGCCTTCCTCGGGGGCCGGGGGCGCGGCGCGCGGGAGGAGCGGGCGCGCGCGCTGGAGTCCGCCTGGTCCGCGCACGGACGCCTGAAGCGGCAACTGGTCGAGCAGGACAGCGAGACGGCGACGTCGCTGGGTGGCCTCGTCGCCCAGTCCCAGCAACTCCTGCACGAGCTGGCGCCGGTGGAGAGCGAACGGACCCGCCCCGGCGGCCGCCCGTCGCACGGTGACCGGAGCAGTGGGTAAAAGCCAACTTTTGGGGCACCCGGTGGCCATAGCCTCAAAGCTCCGAAGACCCTCTCAGAACCCACGGGTGCTGAGACCCCAACCGAGACGAGGGGTGCGTCATGGCCGTAGGTGACGTCCTCCAGTCGCGGGGCCGGACCCGACGGCTGACCCTGCGCGGCATGGAGGACGTGGTGAGTCGTTGTCGCGACTTCACCCGGGGCGCGCTGGCCGACTGGCGGTGGACTCCGGCCGCGGACGAGGAGGAGCAGGCCGTCGTCGACGACGTACTGCTGCTCGTGTCCGAGGTGGTCACCAACGCCTGCCTGCACGCCGGCGGTCCCCAGGAGATCCTGCTGCACTGCACCGCCGACCGGCTGCGCGTCGAGGTCACCGACGGCAGTCCGGTGCGTCCGAGACCACGGCCGTCCGGCGTGGGCGTTCCCGGCGGGCACGGCCTGACGGTGCTGCGGCGCCTCGCCCGGAGCTGGGGCTCGGTGCCTCGGGGAGGCGGCAAGGTGGTGTGGGTGGAGGTGGCGGCACCGCACGGCCACCAGCGGCGGTGGGCCTAGCCGGCGGACCGTCGTCGTCGGCGAGGAGCGCATCGCGCAGGGTCGTCAGGATGCGCGTGAGCAGCCGCGACACCTGCATCTGCGAGATCCCCATCCGCTCGCCGATCTCGCGCTGGGTCAGTTCCTCCACGAACCGCATGGTGAGGATCATCCGGTCCCGCTCGGCCAGCGCGGTCACCGAGGGCTTGAGCGCCACGACGCATTCGACGGTGTCGTACGCGCGGACCTCCTGGCCGAGGCAGCACTGGGTGAAGCCGGCCGGGGCGTCGTCGAACACGACGTCCAGCGAGCGGGCGTTGTAGCCGTTCGCGGCCCGCCGGCCCTCCCGGACCTCGTCCTCGTCCACCCCCAGGTGGGCGGCCAGCTCGGCGCCCGTGGGCTCACGGCCGAGCCCCTGCTCCAGGACGTCGGACGCGCGGGCGATGTCGATCCGCAGTTCCTGGAGGCGGCGCGGCACGCGGACGTCCCAGCTGTTGTCGCGGAAGAAGCGCTTGATCTCGCCCTCGATCGTCGGCAGCGCGAAGGAGGGGAACTCCACCTCGCGCCCCAGGTCGAAGCGGTCGATGGCCTTGATCAGGCCGATCGTGCCCACCTGGACGATGTCCTCCATGGGCTGGTTCCGGTTGCGGAACCGCGCCGCCGCGTACTTCACCAGGCTGAGGTTGATCTCGACCAGGGTGTTGCGGACGTACGCGTAGTCGGGAGTGCCCTCCTTCAGCGTCGCCAACCGCTCGAACAGGGAGTCGGAGAGGGCGCGTGCGTCCAGTGTGCAGAGCGTCGCTGGATCCGGGATCTCGGGGAGACCGGCCGGCCCCGGCCGGCGCGAGCCGGGTTCGGCGGCTCCGGATTCGGTTTCACGGGTACGCAGGC
This sequence comes from Streptomyces albidochromogenes, assembly GCF_005981925.1. GTDB lineage: Bacteria > Actinomycetota > Actinomycetes > Streptomycetales > Streptomycetaceae > Streptomyces > Streptomyces albidochromogenes. The sequence continues at coordinate 7,377 of NZ_VBVX01000074.1, read as the reverse complement.
GGCTGGACATGAGGCTCCTTCGACGCGCTGAGGGGAACCGTCGTTCGAGCGTCCTGTCGATATCTTACCCATATGGGCGTTTTGCCGCCTTGTTGTGCGGGCTGAACGCGCGTCTAGCCCGCCTTGCGGCCCGCGAGCGGCGCCGTCTGCTCACCGCTGCCCTTGCGCACCCCTTCCAGGAACTCGCCGATGGCTTCGACGGACGTGAGCCGCGGCTCCCAGCCGAGCTCCCGGCGCGCGCGGGACGCGTCCAGCACGGGCATCCGCAGCACCGCGTCGAACAGGTGCGGCGAGGCGGGGGCCAGGCGCGCGTTCCAGGCCGCCGCCAGCGCAGCGCGTACCACCCCGGCGGGCACCTTCACCACCTTCGCGTCCAGCAGGTCGCCCAGTACCTTCGCGTCGACGACGGGGTCCGCGGCCAGGTTGAACGCCCCGCTCACGTCCCGCAGCACGGCCTGCAGATAGGCCTGCGCGGCGTCGTCGGTGTGCAGGGCCTGGAGCACGAGCCCCCGCATGTCGGGCACCCATGGCAGCAGGTCCGGCCGCAGCAGCGGGCCGGGCAGGAAGCGCCCGGCGAAGATGCGCCGCTGCTCGCTCGCCGATGTCTCCTTGAACAGGAACGCGGGCCGCATGCGTACGACGCGGACGTGCGGGTGCTCGTACTCGAAGGTGTCCAGCACCCGCTCCAGGTACGCCTTCTCCCGGCAGTACGCCGCGTCCGGCCAGCCGTGCGTGGGCCAGGACTCGACGACACCCGGAGCCTCCTTCGGGCCCGGCGAATACGCGCCGACCGACGAGGCATGGACCAGCGCGGGCACCCCGGCGGCGGCGACCGCCCCGAAGACCCTCAGCGAGCCGAGGACGTTCGTCTGCCACGTCAGCACCGGGTCATGCGTCGGCTGGAAGCGCCAGGCGAGGTGGACCACGGCGTCGGCCCCGGCGAACCAGCCGGCCAGCCCCTCGCCGTCCGCCTCCTCGCCCAGGTCCACGGACGCCCACTCGGTCCGGGGAAAGGCCAGATCGGGAACCCTGCGCGCGAGACCCAGGACGGAGCCGACCCGTGGGTCCTCCGCGAGGGCGCGCACCACGCTCGTACCGACATTCCCGGTGGCGCCCGTGACGACCACCCGCAGTCCTGTTGTCTCGCTCATGAGGCACTCCGTGACCTTGCTCGGGCTGACTGTGCGTGCGAACCAGGCGGACATCCTGCGGGTCCCCACCACAGCCCGGGTGAAACAACGCGGACCGCCGCACCGCCGGGCCGCCCGGCGGTGCGGCGGTCCGCGTGTCAGCGCACGAGCAGGGTGACCACCGCGCAGGCCCCGCCGGCCAGGCCCGCGCACACGGCGGCCGTCGCGACGCAGCGCGCCCTCAGCCGGCGGTAGCGCTCGGTGTACTCGGCGCGCAGCGCGGTGGACCGCGCCGCCACACGCACCAGGAAGGCTTTGGAGACGGCCAGCCGGTCGGCCGTGTAGGCCCGCTCCACGTCCTCGCGCTGCGCGGTGGTCAGCCACGGCAGCTGCTCGGCGAAACGGCCGGCCTGGTGGCGGGCCTCCGCCACCTCGGCGCTCCACAGGAGGTACCCCTCCAGCTGGGCCAGCCCCTGCGCGCTCTCCTGCTCGGGCTCCACGCTCACGTCTCCTTCCTTGCGCGGGCGCTTCCCTCCGTGGCCGGCGTACTCACTCCTGCTTGTCACCGGGCGCCACCGTCACCGACACGTCGGGGCGGTTGTGCGCCTGGTCGAGGGCCGCGATCAGGGGGTGGTGCAGGTCGAACGCGGGGGACTCGGAGCGGATGCGGGGGAGCGTGACGAAGTTGTGCCGGGGCGGCGGGCAGGAGGTCGCCCACTCCAGCGAACGTCCGTAGCCCCAGGGGTCGTCGGCCGTGACCGGCTTGCCGTACTTCGCGGTCTTCCAGACGTTGTAGAAGAACGGCAGCAGCGACATGCCGAGCAGGAAGGAACTGATCGACGAGATGGTGTTCAGCGCGGTGAAGCCGTCGGCGGCCAGGTAGTCGGCGTACCGGCGCGGCATGCCCTCGGCGCCCAGCCAGTGCTGCACCAGGAACGTGCCGTGGAAGCCCACGAAGAGCGTCCAGAACGTCATCTTGCCCAGCCGCTCGTCCAGCATCTTGCCCGTGAACTTCGGCCACCAGAAGTGGAACCCGGCGAACATCGCGAAGACCACGGTGCCGAAGACGACGTAGTGGAAGTGCGCCACCACGAAGTACGAGTCGGTCACGTGGAAGTCCAGCGGCGGAGACGCCAGGATGATGCCGGTCAGACCGCCGAAGAGGAACGTGACGAGGAAGCCCGTCGCCCACAGCATCGGCGTCTCGAAGCTCAGCGAGCCCCGCCACATGGTGCCGATCCAGTTGAAGAACTTCACCCCGGTCGGCACCGCGATCAGGAACGTCATGAACGAGAAGAACGGCAGCAGCACCGCTCCGGTGGGGAACATGTGGTGCGCCCATACGGTCGCCGACAGCCCGGCGATCGCGATCGTCGCGCCCACCAGTCCGATGTAACCGAAGATCGGCTTGCGGCTGAAGACCGGAATGATCTCCGTGACGATGCCGAAGAACGGCAGCGCGATGATGTACACCTCGGGGTGGCCGAAGAACCAGAACAGGTGCTGCCACAGGATCGAGCCGCCGATGGCCGGGTCGAAGATGTGCGCGCCGAACTTGCGGTCCGCCTCCAGCGCCAGGAGCGCCGCGGCCAGCACCGGGAAGGCGAGCAGCACCAGGACACCGGTCAGCAGGATGTTCCAGGTGAAGATCGGCATGCGGAACATCGTCATGCCGGGTGCGCGCATGCAGATGATCGTGGTGATGAAGTTGACCGAGCCGAGGATCGTGCCGAAACCGGAGAAGGCCAGACCCATGATCCACATGTCGGCGCCGACCCCCGGCGAATGCACCGCGTCGTTCAGGGGCGAGTACGCGAACCAGCCGAAGTCCGGCGTCCCGTCCGGGGTGAGCAGGCCGCCCACCGCGATGAGCGAGCCGAAGAGGTACAGCCAGTACGCGAACATGTTCAGCCGCGGGAACGCCACGTCGGGCGCGCCGATCTGCAGCGGCATGATCCAGTTCGCGAACCCGGCGAACAGCGGCGTCGCGAACATCAGCAGCATGATCGTGCCGTGCATCGTGAACGCCTGGTTGAACTGCTCGTTCGACACGATCTGAATGCCGGGACGGGCCAGTTCGGCGCGCATGAGCAGCGCCATCACCCCGCCGATGACGAAGAACATGAACGACGTGGTCAGGTACAGCGAACCGATCGTCTTGTGGTCGGTGGTGGTCAGCCACTTGATGACGACGTTGCCCCGCTGGTGGGGGTGGACCGGAAGCTCGTCCTCGTAGCTCTCCGGTTCCGGTCCGGCCGATCCTGCGGTGTTCATCGTCGTCATTACGACGTTCCTCCGGTTGCCATTCGTGTGCGGCGGCCCGCCGGCCCCCTGCCCGGCAGCAAACCAGTCACGTGACACGGATGCGCGTCAGGAAGCCGGTGGAGCCCCGAATTCACTCGGTCGGCCCCTCCGAGGCGGGGGTGTCGGGGGCCGGCGCCGGCGGCGACACCGGTGACTCCGGCGCCGGTGACTCCGGCGCGGGCGACTCGGGGGCGGGCGAGTCCGGCTCCCGCTCCGACGGCGGCTCCTGCGACGTCGGCGGATCCGAACCCGGAGGCGGCGTGGACGGCGCCTCGGACGGGGGCGCCGTCGACGTCTCGTCGGCGGACGGCGAGGGGGACTTCGTCTTCGTGGGGGGCGGCGTGGTCTGCTCGTCGTCGGCGCCGGTGTCACCCGCGTCGCGCTTGAACCAGTCGTCGCTCTCCGGGTCGAACATGACGAACTCGTCGACCGGCTCGGGAGCGGGTTTCACCGTCACGACGGCCGAGGACCGGTAGTCCGGCCACGGGTCGCCCGTCCGCTTGGCCGTGCCCTGGACGGCGACCGGCGGACGCAGCGGATTGCCGCACGCGCAGCGCACCCGCGGCACGCCGCGGTCGTCGACCATGACGGCGGTGCCGGCCTGGAGCACGGACTGGTAGGGCGTGGGGGAGCCGTTGCGGTAGCCGTGGTTGGTGACCCGGGTGTCCATCCGCAGCTGCACCGGGGTCAGCGACCGCAGGTACGCGGGGACGCCGGTCGGCTCGATGTCCAGGACGGACGCGAACGCCTTGTTCTTGTCCTGCTGGGCGGTGAGCGCCGAGATCTGCTTCTCCACGTTGCAGCTCGCGACCTTCCGGGTCCCGCCGTAGAGACCCGGCTCCGAGCCCTCCACCGCCTGGGTGACGTTGGACCCGGTCGGCGACCCGCTCGGCCGTACGCTCTGCGGTGCGGTCGGCGACGCCGTCGCCGCCTCCGAGGGCTTCTGCGCCGTCGACTCGGTGTACGGATCCGGGCCGGAGGAGCCCGCCGCTTCGAGGAACACCTCGCCACCCGCGGCGGACTTGCCGTCCGGCCGGGTGAGGACGACGGTCACCACCACCGCGGCCACGACGAGGGTGGCGATGGTGGCGATCCTCGGTACGTTCCGCCACCAGGGGCGGTCGGGGCCTCGGGATCCGCCCGGCCCGCCGGGACCGCCCCCCTGTCCGCCGCCGCCCGTACTGCCGCCTCCGGGCGGGCCGTACGGGGGGCCGGAAGGTGTCTCGGGCGGCGGCGTGGGCCTTCCCTGCCCCGGTTGCGTGGGGCCGGAGAGCGGGCCGGAGGGCGGCCCTGTGGGGCGGCCGGACGACGGCGGTTCAGCACTCACGGGCGGTACTCCCCAACGTAGGGATCGGTCGCTGTGTGCACACTTGGTTCCACTTTGCGTGCTTATTGTGTGCCTCGCACCCATACGGGCCGCAAGCTGACGCGGTCGGCCCTCTCCGGCGGCGGACCGCCGCTCCCGTGCTTAGCGTGACCACGTGAGCCAGCGAAAGTTCAGCGACCCCGGCCCTGCCACCCGCGCCACCAGCGCCGTCCGCCTCTGGCGCGACGCCCTGGTGGCCGTGCTCGCCGGCCTGGCGGCCATGGTCGTCACGGCCGTGCTCGGTCTGTGGGCAGCGGGCGCGGCGGACCTGCCGGGAGGCGCGTTCCCCCGCGTCGCGGCGGCCGTCGTGGTGATGGCGGTCGGCGGATCGGTCGACATCGCGGGCGGCGCCGGGGAACTCGCGCAGACCCGGGCCGACCTCTCCGTGCTGCCGCTCTCGGTGACCCTCGCCGGGGCCCTGGTGACCGCCGCGCTCTTCCTGCGGCCACTGCGCCACCGGGCCGTCGCGGGCACCCGGGAACTGGCCGGGCGGGCCGGCCGGCTGGCCGCCCTGTGGGTGATCGGCCTCGTCGTCCTCTCGCTCCTGGCGCGCTTCACCTTCACGATCCCGCTGGAAGACCCGACGGGCGGTCTCCTCGACGACCTGCTGGGGGACGACGGCGCGCCCAAGGTCGGCTTCCGGGCCGACATCGCCCTCACCGTCCTCTTCGGACTGCTGTGGCTGGCGGGCCTCCTGTTCGTGGCTCTCCTCGTCTCCCGCAAGGCCCCGCTCCCCGCCCGCCTGGTGCGCTTCCAGGAACCCGTCCGGCCCGCAGCCTTCGCGATGGTCGCGCTGCTGCTCGCGTACGTCGCGCTGGGACTCGTCCTCGCGCTCGTCGTCGTGGTCACGCACGGCCACAAGGCGGAGACGTTCGCGGTGATCCTCCTCGGACTGCCGAACCTCGCCTGGATCGCCCTCACGCTCGGTCTCGGCGGGTCCTGGGAGGGCAAGGTGGAAGGCCCCTTCGGGCTGCCCATGCCACAGGTGCTGGACGAGGTGCTCCGTACGAAGGACATCTCCACTCTCAGCCTCGGCACACTCACCGAACACGACGGAAGGGCGTGGTGGCTGCTGGTCGCCGCCGCGATCCTGGTGCCGGCCGCCGCGTTCCTCATGGCCGTCCGCTCACCCGCGCGGATGCGGCACTGGCAGCACGCCCTGCACATGGCCGTCGCCCTCACCCTCACCGTGCTGATGATCTGCCTCGTCGCCCGCGTCTCCGCGCGCCTGGGGCTCTCGCTGCTCGGCCTCGGGGATCTCTTCGACGCCGGCGGCGGCCTCGGCGGAGAGGTGTCGCTGCGGCCGCGCCTGTGGACGGCGCTCGGTTTCGCCGTGCTGTGGGGGCTGGTCGCGGGGTTCCTCGGCAGCCTCCTCGCCTCCCGGGTCCGCCGCCGGGGCGAGGTCCCGCCGCGGGCCGCCTGACCGTCGCCTAACCGACGTTCCCCCTGAACACCGGAAGCGCCCAGCGGGGCGGCGCGGGCGGAGCCTCGGCGGTGAAGGACGACCCGCCGGTGTGCGGCGTCACGCGGACCGGCCCGTGGTCGTCCGGGCCGAAGCCGACCGCCGCGGCGCGCAGCGCGGCCACGAACTGCAGGCAGGAGCCGTACCGGTCGTCCGGGCTCTTGGCGAGCGCCTTCGCCAGTACGCCGTCGACTCCGGCCGGGAGGTCCGGGCGCTGCGCGCTCAGCGGTGGCGGCGGGTCGAACTGGTGGGCCCACAGCAGCGCCATGTCGTCGTCGCGCTGGAACGGCGGCGTACCGGCCATCGTCTCGTGGACCACGCAGGCGAGGCTGTACACGTCGCATCTGCCGTCCACCGGGCGCCCCGAGATCTGCTCCGGCGCCACGTAGTCGAGCGTGCCGACGAACTGGCCGACGGTGGTGAAGCCGGTCAGCGACAGCGACTTCTTCGTCAGGCCGAAGTCGGTGAGGTACACGTGCTCCGGGTGGTCGCTGTCCGTGCCCTCCGCCACCAGGATGTTGCCCGGCTTCACGTCCCGGTGCACCAGGTCGTGGGCGTGGGCGGCGTCCAGCGCGGACGCCACCTGCGCCGCGATCCGGGAGGCGGTGGCGATGGGCAGCGGCCCCTGCCGGTCGAGCAGGTGCCGCAGGTCCTGACCGGCGACGAAACGCATGGCGATGTACAGAACGCCCTCGGTCTCGCCGGCCTCGAAGACGGGCACGATGTGCGGATGGTCGATCGCGGCGGCCACCCGGGACTCGTGGCTGAAGCGCCGTCGGAAGGTGTCGTTGCGCGCGAGTTCCGGCGCCAGCAGCTTCAGGGCGACCGTACGGTCGAGGCGCAGATCCCTGGCCCGGTAGACGACGGCCATGCCGCCGCGGCCGATCTCGCTCTCCACCCGGTACCCGGCGATCTGGCTGCCGACGAGTTCGGACGGCCTCCCGGCCAGGCCGCTCTCGTGCGGCGTGCGCGCCATCACCCGTCACCGGGCCGGGCGGGCGGACGCGGGGCGGTGCCGTCCCCGGGTCGCACGATCCGCGTGGCCTCGCGATCGCGGCCACCGTCGCCGTCCCCGCCGTCGTCCGGCTCCTGGGGCACGCCGCCGACGACGCGGG
>NZ_VBVX01000717.1 GCF_005981925.1 Streptomyces albidochromogenes | reverse complement strand
TGTAGGAATGGATCAGACACAAGACAGAGTATGCGTACCTAAAGGTGAAATCAGAACCACACTTATTCTGACATTTCACAACCCACCGTCAGAAGGTCATTTTGGAGCATATAAGACATACTATGCCCTAGCAGATGGATTTTATTGGCCGAAAATGTTTAGAGATGTTAACAGATTTGTGAAATCGTGTATAACATGCCAACAAACTAAGAGTTTAACGAAAAGAACGCAAGATCTCTTGCAACCATTACCAGTACCGGAGGACAGATGGTCATCAGTTAGTATGGATTTCGTTACAGGACTACCTACCACAGATCAAGGATGTGATGCTATAATGGTAGTAGTAGATAGATTTACGAAAGTCGCACATTTTATACCGACAACAAAGACAGTAACAGGAGAAATAGCTGCAAAATTATTTATTGATAATATAATACGTCTTCATGGATTACCGCAAGAAATTGTCTCAGATAAAGACTTAACATTCTTGTCACCTTTTTGGAAGACTATACAAGCTAGTTTTGGTACAGAACTTAAATTCTCTACCACAAACCACCCCGAAACGGACGGACAGACAGAAAGAGTCAATGCGATAGTAAACAGATTATTGAGAACGTATGTGTTGAACGAACATACTT
>NZ_VBVX01000716.1 GCF_005981925.1 Streptomyces albidochromogenes | reverse complement strand
GAGGGTCTGCACCATGAACGTCACGGTGGACAGCAGTTCCCCTGTGCGCGGGCGGCGGGCGGTGAGGTCCATGCCGGAGAACGCGCCGTCGTGGATGCGCACGGCGACCTGGTCGCGGTGCAGGACGTCGAGGACATCGAGGACGTGCCCGGTGCCGCGCACCAGACGGAACATCTCGGAGATGTGCGCGGTGTCGCCCGGCCGCGCGTACGCGAACAGCCCACCGAATTTCGGGCGCTGAAGCGGCTGGAGGCAGCTGGAGGTACCGGCCTCTTCCTCGAAGACGACCAGGTCTTCGATCCCGGCCTCGTCGAGCACGAGGTTTTGCCGGTCGGTCGACTGCCGATCGGTCGACACCCGCTTGTAGACGAGATTAGCCACGTTGTTCCTTTCTCTGT
>NZ_VBVX01000715.1 GCF_005981925.1 Streptomyces albidochromogenes | reverse complement strand
GGGGGAAGGGCTGCGGGTAGCCGTACCCGGCCGCCGCGGCGGCCTGCTGGTCCGGGTGTCCCGCCTGCTGCGGTACGCCCTGCACGGGCTGCTGGGGGTATCCGTACCCGCCCGGCGTCGCTTGCTGCGGGTACCCGTAACCGCCGGCCTGCTGGGGCGCGCCGGGCCCCGGCTGCTGCGGGAAGCCGTAGCCGCCCGCGCCGTACGGGTCCGGCTGCGGCGCGCCCTGCGCGAACGGCTGCGCCGGGGCCGGGGCCTGGGGGGCGGGCGGTCCCGGCTGGGCCGGGCCGCCCTGGCCCAGCGGAGGCCCGGTCGGCGGCGGCGCGGACGCGGGTCCGGCGCTGCCCTGGCCACCCTGCGCGGAGCCACCCCGCGTGCTCTGGTCGTACCAGGCAGGAGGCTCGTAGACGATTTCGAACTCGCCGGTGAGATCCAGCTCGCGGTCGTCCCCGTCCGAGGACTGGCCGTCGCCGTGGTACTCGGACCGATCCCTGTTCACTGCTTTGCCTCCTGGTCAGCAACTGCTGCTGGCGTCGTCGCGGTCGGGCGGATGGGGTGGCGCGTTCCTACGCGGCTGCGACGTTCACCGCATCACCAGAAGACTAATCTTTCGCCCCACGGTACGGAAAAGCACCCTTGCGTGCGGACCCGCTC
>NZ_VBVX01000714.1 GCF_005981925.1 Streptomyces albidochromogenes | reverse complement strand
CCGCTCCCCCCTCCCGCCCGCACCGGGCGCCCCCGCAGCGTCGAGGCCCATGCCGCGATCCTGCGGGCGACCCGGGCGGCGCTGGTCGAACTGGGCTGGTCGAAGCTGACGATGGGCGATGTGGCGAGCCGCGCGGGCGTCGCGAAGACGACGCTGTACCGGCGCTGGGCGAACAGGAGCGAACTCGTCGTGGACGCCGTGGCCGTCCTCTTCGACGAGCTGCGGCTGCCGGACCGGGGCAGCCTGATGGCCGACGTCGAGGGAGTGGTGCTCCAGTTCGCCGCGCTGCTCGACCGGCCGGAGGCCAAGACCGCCCTGATGGCGGTGGTCGCCGAGTCCACACGCGACGAGGCCCTGCGCGAGCGCATCCGCTCGGCGATCGTCGACCGCCAGAAGCGCCTGGTGCTGCTCGGCCGAGAACGCGCGCAGGCCCGCGGCGAGCTGCCGTACGAGGACGACCCCGCGCAGGCGGCCCGTAACGCGGACCTGATCTTCGACGTCATCGCCGGCGCCGTCGTTCACCGGGCGCTGGTCAGCGCGGAACCGGTGGACACGGAGTGGGCGCGCAACTTCGCGCTGCTGGTGGTGGGCGGCCTGACGGCGGGCACGGAGGCGTCCCCGCCCCCCGAGGCGCCTCCCCGGCGGTGACCGGTGACC
>NZ_VBVX01000713.1 GCF_005981925.1 Streptomyces albidochromogenes | reverse complement strand
GCTATGCGTATTCTTATTATAGAGAAGGTTAATCTGAATATGCCCGTTGGAATAATACATCGTACGCACCAAATCTGTCGGGTTGGCAAACGTCAACGTGAGCAACTCCGTCACCCGAAATGGGCTGCCACAGGTGATCAAGATGCACACAAAGAGGTTCAAGTTGAGCCTGGTAAACTGGTCAAACATGCTTCTCATATACTTTTGATCCTTCCATTTATCACCGACGGCTTCCTCGTACGTGCGTCGCTGCTGATAAGAAAGCTTGTTGAGTTCGTCTGTTCCGTAGAAAACACTATATCCTAAATCCGTGCAGCTGAACATATCTTTGGCGTGCTTTCGAAACTCCTCGTATAGCTCGTCCACCATCAACATCCCGTCCGGTAGCAAGTTTCGAACCGTGGTATGGTACTCCCGGACCAAGCATCTAACCAACTTGCCGAGGTCAGGCGTACTGAATCTGACCGACCCGATCATCACCTTTCGATTATCCTGCTGGTCGACTATCGTCTGGAAAGCCGGCAACGTCCTATTGAATTTATGGTTGTATGATCGCGTGGACTCAAATGCCTGATACGCTAGATTCTCCCAGTTTTTGATAATCTCCTTGGCGTTGTTTCTCATCAACATATAGTCTGCTATGGCCAATTTCAAGAAATAGTTGATGC
>NZ_VBVX01000712.1 GCF_005981925.1 Streptomyces albidochromogenes | reverse complement strand
GCCCCTCAGTCCCCCGGGCTCTCCACCCGCACTCCGATCTGCGCCGCGAACGCCGGTGCCAGTTCCAGGAGTTGGGACGGGCTGATCACGGAACCCGCCAGCCGGTCGACGCCCCGCGCGATGTCCAGCTCCGCGACGGTACGCAGGTCCACGTCCACCATCGTGGCCGCGCTGAAGTCCGCCCGCCTCAGCACGCAGTCGCGGAACTCCACCCGCTCCAGGCGCGCCCCACCGAAGTCCGGCTCGGCCAGGACGCACCCCTCGAAGACCACGTCCTTCAGACGGGCCCGGCGCAGATTCAGGTAGTCGATCTTCCCGCCCCGCACCAGCACCCGCTCCCAGGACGACGCGTGCAGCTGGGCCCCGCCGAGCCGCGCGTCGACCACCTCCACGTCGCGCAACGTCGACTCGGCCAGGTCGGTGCCCACCCCCCGCACCCCGTCCAGCACCGAGTCGATGAAGCGCGCCCGGCCCAGCCGCGTCTCGTCCAGCGCCACGCCGTACAGACCGCAGTCCATGAAACGGGCGCCGCGCGCCTCCTGGGCCGTCAGGTCGAGCTCACGGAACTCCAGACCGTCGTAGTCCCCCTCGGACTCCAGCTCGCCGGGGCCGAACGGCGCGAGCGCCGGCAGCCGCACCTCGGGGCGCCGCACGGGACGGACGGCCGGGGA
>NZ_VBVX01000073.1 GCF_005981925.1 Streptomyces albidochromogenes | reverse complement strand
AACCGGAAGGATACTGACGGAAACGGACAGGGGCGGCGGTGCGGGCGGGCGGGAGAGACGACGCCGGGACCTCCACCCAGAGCGACGTAGCTGGCAGATGAGCCGGCTTGACCAGATCTCCGTTCCCCTATTGCCCTGATCGCTGCCATCGCGCAGCTTCAGCTCGCGGCTCCAGATGTTTCGCCTTCGCGGTACGTGATCCACCCGTACGCCGCCGGCTCGGCCTCGCGGCCGCTATCGCCGCTGTTCACAGCCGGCCAGCCGGGCGACAGCCCGCAGTCACAGCCGCGCTGGATCTGGGTTTCCCGTCTCGGTCCTGCCAGCTCCGGATCCGTCCGCTGCGGGTGCTAGGCGACAGGGCCTACTCGTCGCGGGCGAACCGCGCGGACAGAAGGAAACGCCGACCCGTTCGGCAAGTCTCAGTCTCAGGGACTCGGCACGGTCAGGTACCGCCGGGTCGTCGGTGGTCGTCGGTCCCGGCCATGCCACGATCTCCCGCCCGCGCCGGCCCCACCGTCGGCGGTGCCAGCAGCACGTACCGCATGGGCGCATGGGCGCCAGCCCCAGCAGCTGCGCCGCCATGAGTGTCGCGTGCTGCCGGCGGTGTGCCCCGCTCTCGTCAGGCAGCCGCAGGTCGATGGCGACGGCCGCCGCGCAGAGCCCTCCCTTGTTGCGGCAGTACCGCATTCTCACCATCGGCGGATCGATGTTCGCTGCCTTGGCGACGGCGCGGGTGCCGGCTCGCTCGTAGCGGTCGGTCGCGAGGCACTCGCGGGCCGCCGGAGAGGATCGCGCCGCAGGCGCGTCAGAGCCGCATGGGGCGCCGGAGCGGGAACCGTGGAGCAGCTGTGACTGCCGCTCAGCCGTCAAGCGCAGGCCACCGGCCATGGGTCGCCAGTTGCTCGCCTACGAATGTTGGCCAACGACCGTTGACACGCCAGGCGGCTCCTCGCTATTCTCATCAACGAGCGTTGGCCAACATTCGTTGGCAGAGATGGGCGATGGCAAGCAAGCGTTGGCAACAGGAGGCCACCATGAACGGCACCGCCACCCACCGCACCGTGATCGTCGTCGGCTCCGGCCCTACCGGCCTCCTCCTCGCCGGAGACCTCGCCACAGCCGGCGTCACCGTGACCCTCGTCGAGAAGCGGCCGCACAAGACCAGCAACCTCTCCCGCGCCTTCGGGGTGCACGCCCGCACCCTGGAGCAGCTCGACGCCCGCGGCCTCGCCGACGAACTCCTCACCACCGGCGACCCCATCACCGGCCTGCGGCTCTTCCGCCGCCTCTCCCTCGATCTGAGCACGCTGCCCTCGCGTTTCCCCTTCCTTCTCATCACCCCGCAGTACGAGGTCGAGCGGCTCCTGGAGCGGCGGGCCCGGGAGGCCGGGGTCGAGTTCGCGTACGAGAGCGAGGTGATGGGGCTGCGGCAGGACGACGAGGGGGTCGACCTCGACGTGCGCGGCGCCGACGGGGCAGTCGCCACCCGCCGGGCGGCCTATGTCGTCGGCGCCGACGGTCACCGGAGCGCCGTGCGGGAGGCAATCGGCCTGGACTTCCCCGGCACCTCCGTCATCAAGTCGCTGATCCTGGCCGATGTCCGGCTGGCCGAGAAGCCCGAGGGCGTCCTCACCGTCAACGGCCGCGGCGACGCCTTCGCGATGATCGCCTCCTTCGGCGACGGCTGGTACCGGGTCATGGGCTGGAACCGCCGCAACGAGGTTTCCGACGACGCCCCGCTCGACCTCGACGAGGTCAAGGAGATCACCCGCCGGGCCCTGGGCACCGACTACGGCATGCACGACGCCCGCTGGCTCTCCCGTTTCCACAGTGACGAGCGCCAGGCACCGCACTACAGGGTCGGGCGGGTCTTCCTCGCAGGAGACGCCGCGCACATCCACTCTCCGGCCGGCGGGCAGGGCATGAACACCGGCCTCCAGGACGCCGCCAACCTGAGCTGGAAGCTCGCCGCGGCCGTCCAGGGCCGGGCGCCCGAAGGGCTCCTGGACAGCTACGAGACCGAGCGCCACCCGGTCGGCAGGGCGGTGCTGCGCAGCAGTGGCGGACTGGTCCGGCTGGCCCGCGCGCGCAATCCGCTGGTGCGTGCCGCCCGCGCCCTGGTGTCCGCGTTCGTCGACATGGCCCCGCCCGTCCAGCGCAAGGCCCTGGGTCAGATCACCGGGATCGGCTACGCCTACCCCGCCCCTCGCGGCGCCCACCGCCTCACCGGCACCCGCGTCCCCGACGTCGCCCTGCAGGACGGCCGGCTCTACGAGGCGCTGCGCGGCGGCCGGTTCGTACTGATCACGCCCGGGACGTACGAAGGCCCCGGTGTCCGTGAGGGAAGGCTGACCGTGGAGCACTGGGCGAGCGACCGCCGGACAACCGTCCTCGTACGGCCCGACGGATACGCCGCCTGGGCGACGGAAGGCGCGGACCCGGCGGGGATCAACGAGGCGGTGGCCCAGCATCTCGGCTGACCCCTGTCCGTCGGCTCATCCCGGCATCGCGGGGTCAGCTCGGTCGAGAGGCACCGCACCTCACGGCCGGGCTGATCCGCACGACAGGAACTACGGGCCTTCTTGGCACCCTCAGAGTGGATCGCCTGCTGGATGCACCTACCTACCGCTCCGCCTGCTCTGTAGCCGACGGAGCTTGATGAAGACGAAGGCGCCGAGGAAGCCCGCGATGTTCAACGCAGCGGCTGCCGCAACGACCGTCCAGAACAAGTTCATATCCACAAGATCCCCCGGGTGGTTGTCGACGTGGTCGTGAACGCCTTACCCAGGGCCGCCGTCGAGTTGCGACTGGACGATTGGTGTACGCCAGCGCTAGGCACAGGGCCAGTCCGCGGAGGTCTTCGACCAGATGCGTGGAGACGACGACGACCCGCTCGGCAACGCAGGAGTCGGCAACGCAGGAGATCGTCTCGCACGCCGGCCAACTCGCCGAATTTCCCCCTTCTCCCGAGCGCGGCAGAACATCGTCGGCATCCAAAGGCGGGCTCGCCGTAAGGCAGGCGGGCATCAGGAGACGCAAATGGCGACGATATACGGAACGGCGGAATGCATCGTACGCAATAGGCCGGCCGGCATGGATTCAGCCGCCAGGGCCATGGCTCACCGAGTAAGTCAAGACTTACCTTCAGGGAACTTTGACCGTATGGTGTGGCTCGAATTGAAGGAGCCCCCTGTTGTCCAACATAAATGACCCTGCTGTGCGTGCGGTTGCATCGGAGCGGGATTATGTGTCCTCCTTATACGAGTTGCTCACCGAGCGGCTTTCCGAGGCGCGAGTACACCGAGCGAGTGTGCTGAAGGCCCCGGCGGAAAGCGCCGGTGAGGCATACGAGAGGGAAATCGCCGCCGAGCGTCTGACCAAGGAAATCGGCCGGCTGGAGGGCGCCGAGAAAGGGCTGGTCTTCGGGCGCGTCGACTGGACGGATGGCACGGCCCTGCACATCGGGCGGATCGGACTGCATACGGAGGAGGAGGACCTGCCTCTGCTCGTGGACTGGCGCGCGAACGCGGCGCGGCCCTTCTACGAGGCGACACCGGTCCACCCGATGGACCTGCGGCGGCGCCGGCACCTGCGTCTTGAGGAGCGCAGGGTCATCTCGGTGAGCGACGAACTGCTGGACGGCTCCGCCCCGACCGACGAGGACGTCGTGGGGGACGGCCCGTTGGCCGAGGCTCTGTCGGCACGGCGTACGGGCAGGATGCACGCGGCCGTCGCGACGCTGCAGGCCGAGCAGGACGAGATCGTCCGCTCCGCCCACTGCGGGGTGACCGTGGTGCAGGGTGGGCCCGGCACCGGCAAGACGGTGGTCGCCCTGCACCGAGCGGCCTACGTCCTGTACGCGTTCCCGCGCGCCGCGGAGGAGGGTGTCCTGGTGGTCGGCCCGAACGCCCGGTTCCTCGACTACATCTCCCAGGTCCTTCCCTCTCTCGGAGAGAACGACGTCGTCCTGGCGACCTGCCAGGAACTGGCCGGAGTGTCCACGGACACGGTGGACGCGTTCAACACGGCGCGTCTCAAGGGCAGCGCCGACCTCGCCGACGCCTTGGCCGGCCTGCTGCGCGTCCATCAAGCCCCCGCCGGTGACTTCACCGTGCGGGTCGGACAGGAACGGGTGCGCCTCTCCGGCGAGGAAGTCGCCACGGCACGCGACGCCGCCGTGGCAGCCGCACCGGGGCACAACCCCGCGCGCCAGGTGTTCAAGGAACTCTTGGTCGACGCCGTCACGGACGCGATGCGGCGGGACATGGGCGACCTCCTGGAGCAGATCGACGCCGATGCCGAAGAGATGACGGGCATGAACCTCGACCGGTTCACGGGAGCCGCCCAGCGCCGTGTCGAAGGTGCGGCCGACCCGGGTCCGGTGCACGAGCTGGACCTGGACGCCATCCGAGCCGATCTCCTCGACGACGCCTGCGTCGACCGAGCGGTCGAGGCGTTGTGGCCGCGGCTGGTGCCCAGTGACCTCGTGAAGGCGCTCCTGACGGACGCCGGCGCTCTCGCCGAGCTCCTGCCCCGTCTGACCGCCGAGGAGCGGTCCCTTCTGCTGCGCGGTCCGGAGGGCCAGTGGACCGATGCCGATGTGCCGTTGCTGGACGAGGCGGCGAGCCTGGTCGACGGTCCCCCCGCGCGGGCGTACGGGCACGTCGTCGTCGACGAGGCGCAGGAACTGACCGCCATGCAGTGGCGGATGATCGTCCGCCGCTGTCCGGCGATGGGGATGACGCTGGTGGGTGACTTCGCCCAGGCGGGCCCGGTCGCGACAGCACGCGACTGGAAGGAAGCACTGAGCCCCCACGTCGGACCGCGGTTCAAACTGCACAACCTGACTGTCAGCTACCGCACCACGCAAGAGATCCTGGAGAGCGTCCGGGACCTGCTCACGAGGATCGCTCCGGACCAGAAGCCCACCCGGTCGCTGCGAAGCGGTGAGAGCCCTCGCATCGTGACCACACCTCCGGACGGGCTGGTCACCGCCGTCGTTCAGGAACTCCGCGCCCAGAGCACCGCGCACCCGGGCGAGCTTCTGGGAGTGATCTGCGCGGACACCAGGGTGAGCGAGTTGACGGCCCGAGGCATCGCTCACCACGCACGCATCGTGCCGGCGTCGGAAGCACGCGGCCTGGAATTCGACGGGGTCGTCGTCATGAACCCCGAGGAGATCATCACGGCCCGCCCCGGTGGGGAAAGGGACTTGTACGTAGCCCTGACCCGGGCCACCAAGCGCCTGTGCACCATCACCGTCCAGCCCGTGTGACGAGGCGGCGCCCGCGTCGTCACCGCGGGCGCACCCGGCGCGGTACAGACACCGGCCCGCGCGCACGAGGCTGCTCTCCGCCTCACCGCCCAGCATCACGCGGCCTGGTCCAAGCGAGCGCCCTGCTCGCCGATGAGCCGATGCCGTTTCAGGCCGCGCAGAGGTTGGCCCGTGAGTCGTCGGCGAGCAGGCGGGTCGGCGCGGCTCGGCCCCAAGGCCCACCTGAACATGCTGATACTGGCCGTACTGGTCACGAGCCAACCCGCGCCGGGCCTGCGGGAGCCGTAACACCCCAGCGATGTTCGAACGCCGGGCCGCCCACGGCACCAGCCGTACAGCGATCTCTGCCGCCACGTCTCCCATGAGCACAGGAGGAAGCCTTGATCACAGCGCAGCACTGGATCGACACCCTCGGTCTGGAAGCCCATGTGGAAGGCGGTTATTTCCGTCGGACCTTTCAGGCAGACCATCGCCCGCGCGTCCAAACGCCCGCCGGTGAGCGCTACACACTGACCTCCATCCACTACCTGCTCACCCACTGGTCGCCAGTCGGACACTGGCACCTGAACCGGTCCGACATCCTGCACTTCCACCACCACGGCGAACCGGTCACCTATCACCTGCTCCACCCCGACGGCCACTACAGCAGCGCCGTTCTCGGACAGGACACCGGCCGAGGACAGCTCCTCACCCTGGCCGTGCCTGGAGGAGTCTGGAAGGCCTCCCACCTCGCCGCCGGAGACCACGCCCTGATCAGCGAAGCAGTCGCGCCCGGATTCGACTACGCCGACATGACCCTCGGCCGACCCGACGAGCTCGTGACGCGCTTCCCCACGCACGCCGACCTCATCCAGCGCTACTGCCGACCGACCCCTCGATAGCCTTGCCGTCCGCATCTTCGCGAGGCGCGCCAGCGCCGGTTGGCATCAGGCGGCCCGTCCAGCACTTCCCGCCGCGGCGGTGGCGCGCGGGGAGCGCCCACTCCAGCGGTGACGAAGGGGCGACAGCGCGAGCCGGGCCCCCGCCCCGCCGGCAGGGCCTACGCCGTGGGTGAGCCGACCGGGTTCTCTGACCTCGCCTGCCGTTCCTCCAGCAGCCCGGTGCCCTGCACCCCCCCGCATCCCCCGCATACACATGTGGTTAGGGTAACCTTGCCTAGCTGTAGGTCAGGGTTCCGGTGGCGTAGGTGGAACCCATAGGACGGCAACCATCACGACGAACGGGCAGAGGCAGGGCGCAGGTGATGAGACGGTGACCGGGCAAGTGCGCCGTCGATCTCCCGCTCGGGCGGCACTCCCATGCCCGGGGCTCGGGGCGAGGCGTCGTGGATAAGATCGCGCTCACCGCCGGAGCCCTGTATCTCATTGTCCTGCTCCGCGCCGGAGGGACGTTCGCCGTCGGGTGGCTCGCCGGCGCCGGTGCCCGGCGCAGCAGGTTCGCCGAGCGGATCTCCTCGGCGAAGTTCCAGCGCGCCGAGCGGGCGATCCAGCGGTGGGGCGCGCCGGTGGTGGCCGTCTCCTTCCTGACCGTCGGTTTCCAGACCGCCGTCAACTTTCTCGCGGGCAGCATGCGCATGCCGTTGCCGCGTTATCTCCCCGCCCTGTTCGTGGGAGGAGCGGCCTGGGCACTGATCTACGCGACGGCGGGGCTCGGCGTGCTCGAAGTGCTGGGAAGGCTCTTCGCCGAGCAGACGGCCCTCGGAGTGTCGGCCGCGGCCGTCCTCCTCCTCACGGTGTGCGGGGTAGTCGCGTACCGCCGAAGGAAGGCGGCCCTGTCCTCCGGTGACAGCGTGGCCGGGGATTCGTAAGCCCGTCCCACGAGGGCCCGGGCGGCGGCGGGCGAGATGGCGCGCGGCCTCAGCTCTCCCGTCGAGCAGCACACGGGGTCACCTTCTACGCGCGCAGGGGGCCCTGTCCGGAATGGGTGGTGATCCCAGCAGTCCAAGGAGTCGGCCGCGGCCTGTGTCAGGTGCGATCGGTCCCTGTCGAAGCGTCTCAGCTACTGGCCACCGCCTCCCGGCAGCTACGGGACGACGCCTTGCACCGACTGCCGGGGCCACGCGGCTGGTGGCCGCACTCAGGCGGCTGGACTCCGGTCCTTCTCGGGGAGGAGCTGCTGCGCTTCCTTGATCAGCCGGCTCTTGAGCGCTCCGCGTGCGTTCGCCGTCAGCAGAGCGGGGTCCAACTGGCCGGGAGTGGCCTCGTACGGGTGCAGGGCGTTGCGGATGTGGGCGTAGGCATGGGGGTGCTGGGCGGCCAGCGTTCGGTCCGCCTGCTCGCTCGCTTCGCGGCGGGCGTGGGTTTCGGGCGCGTGGTCTTTGCGGGTGGCGACGGTCTGCATGAGGTGGCGTACCAAGCGGTCGCATTCGAGGTGACGTTGCTGGACGGCGCAGTAGAAACGCCGGGCGTTGATGATCTGCATGGCGTGATCGTGGGGCAGCCTGCTGAGGTCGACGTTCAGGGGTCCCAGCGCGGTGTGGGAGGAAGCCTTGGCCGGACTGGTGGTCATCTCCGTCAGCTCGGTCAGGGCTGCTTTCCACCGGCGTACGGCCAGCGGGTGGCGCAGCAGGACGTTGCGCTCGTTCTGCTGCCTGGCGTCGTCCGCGACGGCGCCGCGGAAGGAGACCTGGCCTTGTCGCAGCAGGCGGGCGACGGGTGGGGTCATGGTCACCTTGAGCCAACCGCGCTCGCAGGCTTCCTCGATGGAATCGAAGACGTCCTGGGCGGGAGGCCGCGGCGGCGGATCGACGATGCCCCGCTCCCGCTTGGACTGTTCCACCAGGCGGCTGTAGTCGGCGGGGAAGGCCTTGGTCAGCCACGACAACGCGGTGTGCTGCGCGTTGAGCGTGCTGAGGTGTTCGGGTGAGCGCTCGAACGCCTCGCGGCGGTACTGGGCGCTGACGCGCCGGGCTTCGTGCAAGTTCGCACGTACACGGCGCAGCTTGGTCTCCACCCCTTCCGCCCGGCCGTCGCCGGTCAGGCGCATGCGTTCAGCCGACACCTGCAGCTCCCCCTCGGCCCACAGCAGCGCGTCCTGCCAGTCCTGGTGCCATTCCGGCCCGCGCAGCAGTTGGCGTACGGGGCGCGACAGGCGTCGGGTGGCATCGGCGATGGAGACCGTGACCAGGTTGCGGAAGTCCTCGTCGAAGCACGCGACCAGTTCCTCCGCCGTGAGGCGGGGTACGTCCGCCAGCATGATCCTGCGCTCGCTCGCAGCCTCTGTCATCAGCCCCTCCTCGTCACGCCGTGATCACCCACCGTAGCCCCAGGAGCCCGTACGTGCAGGCGACTTGGGCAGCGTCCCGCTGGTCCCCTCAGGGTGGGGGTGTGCTCCGTGAGGCCTGGTGTGGGCGATGTGCTCGTTCGCCAGGGGCTGTTGCGAGCAGTGCGTCCGGTGTCCGGCCCCACCGGATCCGCGGCTGCTTCGAGGCGTACCGTGCCGGCGACGTGGGGGCGATCCTCGACGACGCGATCGTGCGCGTCACCACCGGTGGCCACGGCGACTGGCACAGTGTCAGGATCATGACCGACCCGCTGCAGGACCCTCAGTTCTTCAAAGACCCCTACGCGACGTTCGCCCGACTACGTGGCGCAGCGCCCGTGCACAAGGTGCCCACCGGATCGACAGGGCGCTACAGCTACGTCGTCACCGGTTACGCCGAGGCACGGGAAGCGTTCGCGGACCCCCGGCTGTCGAAGGACACGGCACGCTTCTTCACCGGTCAGCCCTCCCGTCGCAATCTCCACCCGGCGGTCTCCCGCACCATGTTGGCCACCGACCCTCCGCAGCACACACGGTTGCGCAGGGCGGCAGGGCCGGCCTTCACTCCCGGTCCCGTGGCGCGCATGCGTCCGTACATCACCGAGGTCGTCGGCGACCTCCTCGACGTGTGGGCGCCCGGCGACCGGGTCGACCTCGTGGCCGGGCTGGCCGTGCCGCTCCCCGTCACGGTGATCTGCCAGTTGCTGGGTGTGCCCGCGGACGACCGGACCATGGTGGCGCGATGGTCGAACGAACTCTTCGCCGCCGGCCGGCCCGATCGGATCGATGCCGCTTCCCATTCCATCGCCGGCTATATGGCCGGCCTCGTCGAAGCGAAACGAAGGGAGCCGGACGGCGGCCTCCTGCACAGCCTTCTCCTGCGGAGCGCCGCGGGGGAACTCAGTGACGACGAAGTGGTCTGGATGGCTGTCCTGTTACTCGTCGCCGGCCACGAGACGACGACCCATTTCATCGGCAACGCGGTCCTGGCCCTGGTGCAGCATCCCGACGCACTCGCGAGGCTGCGAGACGACCCCGGCCTCATTCCCACCGTCCTGGATGAGCTTCTGCGCTTCGACTCCCCCATCGGCATCGCGACCTTCCGCTACAGCACAGAATCCTTGGTCATCGGCGGAACCGAGATCCCGGCGGGCGTCCCGGTCCTCATCGCGCCGGGAGCGGCCAACCGCGATCCGGCACGATTCCCTGTGCCCGACCAGCTCGCTCTCACCCGGGACGCCACGGCACAGCTGGCCTTCGGGCACGGGATCCACCGGTGTCTGGGCGCCCCCCTCGCCCGCGCGGAGAGCGAGATCGTGCTGACCGGACTGCTCACGCGGTTCCCGGGAATCGAGCTCGCGGTACCCGGTGAGAATCTCCAGTGGCGTCGGACTCGGCTGATGCGTGGGCTCGAGTCCCTGCCGGTGCTGTTGTAGCCGGGAGGGCGGACAGGGCGCCATCTCCAGGCGTCACGGCGCCTGCGGGTCGCGCGGCGGGTGCCGTTTCGTAGCGTCGAAGCGTCGTCCGGGTCCGGGGCGTCTCACGCGTTGCCCGCCATGTCCGCCAAGTCCGCCGTGCCGTACTGCTACTCGGCCTGAATCGCGTCTGCCGAAACCTCGAAGACGAGCGCGATCCCGTCGCGTTCGTTCCCCCGCTCACCGACGCGCGTGAATCCGAAGCCCGCGATGGTGGCCAGGGAGGCAGCGTTGTCGGATCCGATGGTGGCCCGCACGGTCCTGACACCGGGTTCGGCGGCGGCCCTGGTGAGCAGCGCCTCCAGCATGGCGCGGGCATAACCCTGGCGGCGGTACTCGGGCACGACGGTGTAGCCGACCTCGACCAGGCCGGCCTCGTCGGGCGGCCCGTGGAATCCGGCGTCGCCGACGACGGACCCGTCCGGTTCGGACACCGCGGCCCGTGTGATCCAGGGCGCGGCAGAAGGGTCCTGGGCGACCTGGTCGGCGCGATGGCCGAAGATCCAGCGGGCGCGGTCGCAGACGAAGTGCTCGTCAAGGGCGACTCCGGCTTCGGCGCTGCCGCCGGCGAGGTCACCGTCGGCAAGTGCCCGCAGCGCCTTCGCGTTCAGCTCGACGAACCGGACGCGTTTGGCCATGGGTGGAGGTGTGTTGTTCATCGCGCAGATGCTCGCCCAGCGTGAGGGTGCTGTCCACCGCTTAACGGCCTGCGGCTGACGTCGTGAGCGTCCGGTGGGTCATGACGTGAGCCCGGGGCTGGTGCGGGTGGGGGGCCGGTGCACGGCTTGGCCAGGGCGCGGGACACGAGCCGGGGCACACGTATGGGCATCGCCGACTCCGGGAGTTCGACCGGCGCGCGTCACTAACCGATCATCAGACGATGTTGACAATCATTTTCAGATAGACGATGCTGCTCACGCCCCCCACCCGTCCGCCCGCCGTCCCGCGCGGACTCGGTGCGGGGGTCCACTCCACGTGATCCTCTGGGAGCAGCATGTCGATCTTTCACAACCGCCGGGAATTCCTCGCCCTCACCGGTGCCGCCGCCGGTGCCCTGGCGCTCACCGGGTGCGGTGCCGGATCAAGCAGCGGCGCCCCAGTGGCGGACGGCCGGGGGAAGCCCCGGCGCGGCGGACAATTCCGGGCGCTGTTCACCGGCGGCGGCGAGCAGGAGACCATCGATCCGCACGCCGAGGCCCTGGCCATCGACATGGCCCGCACCAAGGCCCTCTTCGACCGGCTCGTCGACCTGGACGCCACCATGGCGCCGGTGCCGCGCCTCGCCCGGAAGTGGGAGTCCAACGCCGACGCGACGGTGTGGCGGTTCACCCTGCGCGACGCGCTGTTCCACGACGGGAAGCCGCTGACTCCCGAGGACGTGCTGTTCACCTTCGGCCGCATCCTCGACCCGAAGGCGACCACCCACTTCGCCCAGAGCCTGCTCTCCGTCATCGACCTCAAGAGAAGCCGCAGCGCCGGTAAGAACGTCGTGGAGGTGGCGCTGAAGCGGCCCGGCGCCGAATTCCCCGCCCTGCTCGGCACGCTGGGTACGGCCGTCGTCAGCTCCCGTTACACCGACCCGGCCAAGCCCGTGGGAACGGGGGCGTTCACGCTGAAGTCCTTCCGGGCCGGGCGCGCCTTCGTCGCCGAACGGTTCGACGACCACTGGGACGGCGGCGCGTACGTCGACGAGCTGAGGATCCTTTCCGCCGACGCCGACGCCCGCGGCAACGCCCTGCGGGCCGGCGAGGCGGAGTTCGGCTACGAGATGACGCCGACCTTCGCCCGGACGGTGCAGGCCGACAAGTCGGTGCGGATCCTGGCGGCGAAGGGCAGCACGGCCCACGCCATCGTGATGAAGTGCGACCAGGAGCCCTTCGACAACCCCGACGTCACCCGGGCGTTCAAGCTGCTCGCCGACCGCGAGAAGCTCGTGCAGGTCGGCCTGGCGGGTCAGGGCGTGGTCGGCAACGACATGTTCGGCAAGGGCTACCAGTACTACCCCGAGGACGTCCCGCAACGTACCCGGGACGTCGCGGAGGCTCGCTCGCTGCTGAAGAAGGCCGGCGCGCTGAACAAGACGCTGTCGATCTACACCTCCGCGGTGGCGACCGGCTTCGTGGAGGCGGCCACCCTCTTCGCCGAGCAGGCCGCCGACGCCGGTCTGCGGGTGAAGGTCACCACCGGGGCGTCGGAGACGTACTTCAAGGACCAGCTCGCCAAGGGCGTGATGGGCAGCCACCGTTCCGGCGCGATGACGATCCCCAACTACATCAACGACCGGCTGCTCACGAAGTCGGCGTTCAACGCCTCCGGCTGGCGCCGCGAGGACTTCGACGCCACCTTCGCGAAGGCCCAGTCCACGACCGACGCCGGTGAACGCGGAAAGCTGTACGGCCGGTTGCAGCGCACCGTCCACGACGAGGGCGGCCTGCTGATCTGGGGCCACCCGGACTGGCTGAACGGTGTCTCGTCGCGGGTCCGGGGCATGGAGGCGGCGCCGCCCAACACCCTGGACTCGGGCCGCTTCGACAAGGTGTGGCTGGTCTGACGATGCGCCGGTACGCCTGCCAGCGTCTCGCGCTCGGTGTGGTCCAACTCGCCCTGCTCGCCGTGCTGGTCTTCCTGCTGACCTCACTGCTGCCGGGCGACGCGGCCGATGTCCGCAACAACGAGGACGCCGGCGCCGAGCAGGTGGCGGCGCTGCGCGAACAGCTCCGACTGGACCGGCCGCCGCTGGAACGGTTCACCGACTGGGCGTCGGGGATCGTCACCGGTGACCTGGGCACGTCGCTGGTGAGCGGCGGCCCGGTGCTGGACATCCTGACCGAGACGGTCGGCACCACGCTGGTGCTCGCGGCGGTCACGCTGGCCGTGGTGGTTCCGCTCGCTGTCACCCTCGGCATCGCCTGCGGTCTGCGCGAGGGCGGCCTCCTCGACCGGTCCGTGACCTCGGTGACCCTGGCACTCAACGCCGTACCGGACTTCGTGCTGGCACTGCTGCTGGTGACCGGGCTCTCGCTCAGGCTCGGGTGGCTGCCCGCCACCTGGGTCGGCGTGGGCGCGGCGGACCTGCTCGTACGACCGGGGCTGCTCGTCCTGCCGGTCACCGTGGTGGCCGCCCGCATGGTCTGCCTGCTCTCCCGGCAGGTCCGGGCGGGCATGGTGACGGTGCTCCAGGCCGGTTACGTCGCCCAGGCCCGCCGCCTGGGGGTGCCGCGCCGGACGCTGCTGCTGCGCCACGTCCTGCCGAACGCGGCGGTTCCCGGCATCCAGGAACTGGCCCGCGTCGGCGACAACCTGGTCGGCGGCGTACTGATCGTCGAGGCGGTCTTCGCCATCCCCGGCGTCGCGACCGCCCTCGTGCGGGCGGTGGAGGCGCGGGACGTGCCCACCGTGCAGGGTCTGGCCCTGGTGGTCGCGGCAGCGGCCCTGCTGTTCAGTCTCGCCGCCGACCTGTTCTCCCATCGCCTCGTACCACGGACGGAGGTCCTTCGGTGAAGCTCATGGAGCGACCCGGCGCTCGGCCGGGGCACGGCCGGATCCCCCTGGCGGTGGCGCCGCTGGGTTCCGTGCTCGTCGCGCTGCCCCTGGGTGTCGCCGTGCTCGGGCCGCTGTTCGCCGAGTCGCCCGCCGCCGGGGTGTCCGCCCCGTACGCGACGAGCGACGCCCGATACCCCCTCGGGACCGACGGGCTGGGCCGGGACGTACTGGCTCTCCTGCTGCACGGGGGCCGCAGCGCGCTGGGCATGGCGCTCGGCGCGGTCGCGATCGCCTACCTCGTCGGGGGTCTCGTGGGGTTGCTGGCGGCCTCGGCTCGCCGCCGGTGGGCGGACGAGCTGCTGATCCGCCCGCTGGACGTGCTCTTGCCGCTGCCGACCCTGCTGGTGATCAGCGTGGTCGCGGTCGGCTGGCGCGGTTCCCCCCTGGCCATCGCCCTCGCGGTCGCGGCCGTCAACGTCCCGCCGGTGGCCCGGCTCGTGCGCGGGGCGGCGCTGGACGCGGCGAGCAGCCCGGTCACCGAGGCGATGCGACTCCAGGGAGAATCCCGGATCCGCGTCCAGCTCGATCACATCGCCCGCTCCGTCATCACCCCGGTCGCCGCCGACATCGGCACCCGCATCACCCTCGCCGTGTTCCTGGTGGGTTCGGCCAACTTCCTGGGGCTCGGACTGAACCCGACCGCGCCCGACTGGGCGGTGAGCATCGCGCGCGGCCGTGAGGGACTGCTCCTCCAGCCGTGGGCGGTACTGGCGCCCGCCGCGATGCTCGTCATGTTCACCGTGGGGCTCAACCTGCTCGCCGACCGTCTGCTGGGCCGCTCCCGCCGTACGCGGGAGGACGTCCGATGACCCCGCTGGTCACCGTGCGCGGACTGACCGCACGCGCCGGGGGCGCGGTGCTTCTCGACGCGGTCGACTTCGACCTGTACGAGGGCCGCGTGACCGCGCTCGTCGGCCCGTCCGGCAGCGGCAAGACGACCGCCGCCCTGTCCCTGCTGGGCGAGGCGGGGCCGGGAGTGCGGCTGAGCGGCCGGATCACCGCCGACGGCGTCACGGCCGTGGACGCGAACGGGGTGAGCGCGTGGGCCGCTTCGCTGCCCGGGCGTGTCATCGCCTACATGCCCCAGCATCCGGGCAGCGCGCTCAACCCGGCCCGCCGTACCGGCGCCGTCCTCGCCGAGCTGGCGCGGCTGCACCGTCCCGACGCCGCACCGGCGACGGCGGTGTCCGAGGCGCTCCGCAGCGCCCAGCTCCCTCCGGGGCGGGACACCGAGCGGCGCTTCCCCCACCAGTTCTCGGGCGGGCAGCGCCAGCGCGTGGCGCTCGCGCAGACCCTGGTGTGCCGGCCCCGCGTCCTCGTCCTGGACGAGCCGAGCACCGGTCTGGACACGGTGGCGCGGATGCGGCTGGCGGAGGAACTGGCGGCCCTTGTGCGCGGCGGGCTCGCGCTGCTGCTGCTCAGCCACGACCTCGACCTGGTACGGGCCCTCGCCGACCAGGTGGTCGTCCTGCGGCGCGGGCGGGTGGTGGCCTCGGGTTCGCCCGCCGAGGCCCTGCCCGCCCGTCCCGGGGTGACCGGCGTCCGCCACACACCCCATGACTCCGGGCGGCCACCCGTCCTCGAAGTGCGCGGCCTGTCCGCGCACTTGCACAGCCGCGGCCGCGGCCCGGTGCTGCACGACGTGGACCTGCACCTGCCGGCCGGTGCGTGCGTCGGTGTGGCCGGGCTGTCCGGCAGTGGCAAGACGACTCTGGCCCGTTGTGTCGCCGGGCTGCACGAACGCCGGCGCGGCCAGGTGCTGCTGGACGGGGTGGCGCTTCCCGTCCTGCGGCGGCGCACCACCGAACAGAAGCGGCGCGTGCAGTACGTGTGGCAGGAGGTCCGCGCCTCCTTCGACGAGCGGCACACGGTGGTCGAGCAGGTGGCCCGTACCGCCGTACGGCTGCGGGGGCTCTCCTCCGGCGAGGCCCGGGCGGAGGCGCTGAGGCTGCTGGGCCGCCTGGGGCTGGACGGCGCGACCGCCGAGCGGCGCGCCGCCGCCCTGTCCGGCGGCGAGTTGCAGCGCACGGCGCTGGCGCGGGCCGTCATCGCGGCCCCCGACGTGTTGGTCTGCGACGAGATCACCACGGCCCTGGACCCGGCCGCCACCGAAGCGGTCCTCGCCGAACTCGGCCGGCTCCGCGAGGAGCACGGCACCGCGCTCCTCTGGGTCAGCCACGACCTCGAACTCCTCGCCGCCGTCGCACACCACGTCGTCGTCGTCGACGGCGGCCATGTCGTCGAGACCGGCGCACCCGAGCAGGTGCTGCGAGCGCCACGGGCCGCCCTCACCCGGCGCCTCGTACGCGCCATCCGTCTCGGTACGGCCCTGACGGCCACGGACCTGACCGCGCCGTCCGCCACCCGTTCCTGACACACCACGCGCTTCACCACCACCACGAGCTTCCACCCACACCCCGACCACGGAGGACACATGAACGACCGGCCCGCAGCCGGCGCCGCGGCGTCACGGGACGACGCCCGCGCCCTGCTGGAGTCCCTGCCCGACACACTGCCCGAGGACGAGATCCTCGCGATCAACAGCGCCACGTCCGACATCCACACCACGCGGACGTACGACTACAACGGCTGGGCTTTCACACTGCCACCGGGCGTCTTCAGGCCGGGTGACACCAGCCGCATCGTCCACGACCGGTTGCTGGACGGCACGATCCCCGTCAAGGGCAGGTCGTACGCGGCCATGGGTGTCGGCCTCGGGGTCGAGGCCGTCATCGCCGGCACGCTCGGAGCGCGGGAGATCTACGCGGCCGACGTCCACCCGGACAGCGTGGCGACGGCCGCCGAGCACTACGGGCGCATCGTCGGCGACCGGCCGGACACCGTCTTCCGGCCCCTGGTGTCCAACCTCTTCGAGGAGTTCGCCGATTCCGCCCGGCTGGACGTCATCACCTTCAACCCGCCCGCCGTCAGCACCCGGACCAGCGACGACCCGACCGTGGTCCGCAACGTCTGCGTGGGCGCCGGGGTCGTCACGCGCTTCTTCGACCAGATCGTCACCCGCGGCCTGCTCGCACCCCAGGGCGAGATCCACCTGATCGTGTCCAACACCGCCGAACTCAAGCGGATCGTCGGCTACGGCATGGACGCCGGATTCCGGCCCGAGATCCTGCACCGCCAGACGTGGGAGGGCGACGACTGCCAGGCGTACCTCTTCAAGCTCATCCGCCACGACGCCGCCTGACCGGGAGGACATCACATGCACGAGCACATAGCCGAGGCCGTCAAGGAACCGGACGTCGTGACCGTACCCCCGGGCGCGATCTGTCTGCGCTTCGAGACGATGAAGCTGTACTCGGCACTCGGCGCCGTACGCCACCTGTTGGAGACCGGGCAGATCAAGCCGGGCGACACTCTCGTCGACAGCTCCAGCGGCATCTACGCCCACGCGCTCGCCCTGGCCTGCCACCGCTACGGGCTCCACTGCCACATCGTCGGCTCGACCACCGTGGACCGTACCCTCCGCGTCCAGCTGGAGATCCTCGGCGCCACGCTGGAGCAGGTCCGCCCGTCCAAGAACCTGCGCCTGGACCAGAACCTGCGCGTCGAGCGGATCGGCGAACTGCTGCGCGAGAACCCGCACTACCACTGGATGCGGCAGTACCACGACTCCATCCACTACATCGGCTACCGCGACGTCGCGGACGTGATCGGCAAGGAGGTCCCGGAGGGCCCGCTGTCGCTCGTCGGGGGCGTGGGGACCGGGGCGTCCACCGGCGCCATCGCCACGTACCTGCGCGAGGCGGGCCGGGACGTGACGCTCGTCGGGGTGCAACCGTTCGGCAGCGTCACCTTCGGCGCCGAGCACGTCCTGGACCCGGACATGATCATCGCGGGTATCGGCAGCTCCATCCCGTTCCAGAACGTACGGCACGATCTGTACGACCGCATCCACTGGGTGAACTTCGACTACGCCATGTCGGGCGCCGTCGAACTCCTGCGGGCCAGCGGCATCTTCGCCGGCCTGTCGGCGGGCGCCGCGTACCTCGCCACGCTGTGGGAGCGGCGGCGCGACGCCGACCGGACGTACGTCTTCCTGGCCGCCGACACCGGGCACCGGTACGTGGACAGCGCGTACTCCCACCACGCAGCCGCCGTCGGCCTCGGATCGATGCGGCCCCACGAGGTCACGGCACAGGACGAACTGCGGCACCCGTGGTCGGCGATGGACTGGCCGCCCACCGACAGCGCGCTGCTGCGTGGCGCTCCTGTGCTGGTGCCCGAGAGGGCCTAGCGTCGCCCGCCCCGGCCGGCCCCCTGACGAAGTACCCCCTGTGCCTGCGACCGAAAGGTGCCCTCCATGTCTCTCGACGAGCAGCTCTCGCGCGGCTTCGTTCTCCTGCCACGCCTCCTCGACGCCGCCGAAACGGCGGCCCTGGGCGAGGCGTCGGAAGCCGTCCTCGCGCGTGTGACGAAGAAGGCGCGGGAAGGGGCGGCCGACGTCAGCGTGTGGCCGGACGGGCACCGGCTGGAGACGGTGGACGGCACCACCGTCCACTGGGAGCCGGACGCCCGTCCGCCCGCGGTACGCAGCCTCGCGCCGGTGACGCACCTGCACCCGGCGCTGGAGTCCCTGTGGACCGACGAGCGGATCACCGCTCCCATGCGCCGGATCGTGAACAGCGAGCGGCTCGGTCCGTTCACCTCCAAGCTCAACTTCAAGCGTGCGGGCGTCGGTTCGGAGTTCCGCTGGCACCAGGACCACCCGTACTGGTACTGCTGCGCGGGGCCCGACGCCCGGGACGTCGCCACCGCGATGGTCTTCCTCGACGATGTCACGGCCGACAACGGCGCGCTGGAGATCGTGCCGGGGAGCCATCTGGCCGGGCCCGTGCCGCGTGACCGGTCGGAACCCACCGGCCTGCTGGTGGACGCCGCGCGCACCGATGTGAGAGGCGCGGTGACCGTCGAGGCCCCGGCCGGCTCGGTACTGATGTTCCCGGGGCTCGTCGTGCACCGCTCCGGTCCCAACCGGGCGGCCCGGGACCGGCGTTCCGTGCTGCTGTGCTTCCAGCCCGCCGGGCGGCCCGAACTCCCGGGCCTCCCCTACCGGGCGGAGCGGCTCGCCGAACTTCCCTGACCCCCTCCCTCCGTACCCACCCGCCGAGAAAGAACAGACATGCCTCCCTCACATCCGTACTCCGTCCCCGAACTCCAGCAGGCGGTCCTCGACGGCGCCTACGGGCCCCTCCCCCAGGACCTGGCCGTCACCAGCGCCTTCTGGCTCCACCACACCACCCGGCTGGCCGGCAGCAGGGTCACCTACCGCAACAGCTACCTGCTGATGCGCTCCGGCGACGCCTTCGGCGCCTGCTCCTTCGAAGCCGGCGAGGTCGCCCCCGACTTCTGCGCCGACGCCTCCGGGCACACCCTCGACACACTCATCCGGCACGAGTCGGCGCCGGTGCGCATCGCCGCGCTCGACGCGTATCTGGGGCGCGTCCAGCCGCACCGAAGCGCCGCGGGCGCCGAGACCGTCGTCCTGCCCACCGGCACCCCGGAGGAGCGCGCGCAGGCCAGGGACGCGGCCGTCGCCGGGCTCCTCGACATCGCGCCCGGCGCGAAGGTCGCGCTCATCGGCGTCGTCAACCCGCTCGTGGCCGCGATACGCGAGCAGGGCGGCGTCCCGCTGCCCTGCGACTTCAACCTGCGCACCACGCACTGGGGCGACCCCGTCACGGACGACATGGCGCAGGTCCTCGCCGAGGCCGACGCCGTGGTCGCCACCGGCATGACCCTCAGCAACGGCAGCTTCGACCAGATCGTGGAGCACTGCCGCAAGCACGAACTTCCGCTGGTGGTGTACGCCCAGAGCGGCAGCGCCGTCGCGCGTGCCTTCCTGGGCGCCGGAGTGTCCGCGCTGTCCGCCGAGCCGTTCCCCTTCTCCCAGTTCAGCGCCGACGCCACCGCGCTGTACCGGTACCGGGCGGAGCAGGCATGAGCAGCGAGACGAAGCACCCGGCGGCGGGCGCCACCGCCGGTTCGGTATCGCAGCAGCCCGCAGAGGCCGCGACGGACACGGTGGCGAGCGACCGTGCCGTGCCGGGCGACTGGCGGATGACCCGCGTCCTGTGGCCGCTGATGCTCGCATCGGCCGTGGGCCTGGTGCCCTTCACCGTCTACAGCACCTTCCTCGTCCCCATCGCCGACACGGCGGACGCCGGCGTCGCCGCCCTCGGTCAGCTGCGCGGCCTCGGCGGACTCGCCGCCCTGGCCGTGGGCACAGCGCTGGCTCCGCTGATCGACCGCGTCCGCAGGGAATGGGCGGCCGCGGGCGGACTCGCCGTGCTGGCCCTGTCAGCCGCCTTCGGCGCCACCGGCGAGTTCCTGCTGCTGACCGCCTTCTGCCTGCTGGTCGGCGCCGGTACAGCCGTGCTCAATCCGGCGCTGACGGCAGCCGCGGCCGACCGCTTCGACAACGACGCGGCCGCGGGCCGCGCGGCGACCCTCGTCACCGCCACCCAGTCGCTCACGGCACTCCTGGCCGCGCCGCTGGTGGCGTTGCCGGCCGTGCTGTGGGGGTGGCAGGGCGACTTGTGGGCCGTCGCCGCCATCGCCGGCGTACTGGCTCTGTACTTCGCCCTGCGGGGCCGCCGCACTCAGCACGCCGGACTCACACCCGGCCGGGACGAGGGGAAGGCGACGCGGACGGGGTACCTCGCGTCGTTCACGTCGCTCGGCGCCCTGCCCGGGGTGGTCCCGCTGCTCGGTGTGGCCATGCTGAGAACAGCGGCTTTCATGGGGTACCTCGCGTACCTCGCCGCCTTCTACGACGAGCGCTTCGGCCTGGACCCCGGGCTCTTCGCCATCGTCTGGACGTTGAGCGGCACGTCGTTCTTCCTGGGCAACCTCCTCGCCGGACGACTGCTGAGCGCCGAGCGGCCGAGGGTCTCCAGTGAGCGGCTGATGACGCTCGCCCTGCTGGTGGCGCTGGCGGCTCTCGTGGGCGTCTTCTTCGCCCACTCGCTTTTCCTGGCGCTCCCGTTGACCGCACTCATCGGCGCCGGCCACGCGACGGTGGCCGCTTGTGTCACCACGCTGCTGGTGCGCCGCTGCGGCCCGCTGCGGGGAACGGCGCTGAGCCTCAACGCCGCCGGGATGAGCTTCGGCGTCTTCCTCGGCGCCGGCCTCGGTGGCGTCGGTCTCGCGCTCGGCGGATATCCGGGCACCGCCGCGGCCCTGGGCGCACTGACCCTCGCGGCGCTCGTCCTCGCCCGCGCGGTGGCACGCTCCGCCCCTGCTGGTGGCTGAGGAAGCCACCAGTACTCCCGAGGCATCGGCGCGGGAGACACCTATGGGCCGGCGCCACGGCCTGTGGGTGTCTCCCGCAAGGGCGGAGCATGTGGCAGAGGCGAGAACTGTCGATCAGCCGGAGCCGGATGGGACGGTAGGAGCCGGGCGGGCCCACGCACGCCAACGTCGCGCAGGCCGGCCGCGGGGCTTGCCAGGACAGGCACCGCTGGAAGGCACGTACAACGTCACGAGGGTGGCGGGCCCTCTCGTGGGCGAGTCCTCAGTCGCTGACTGAGCGCGTCCCCGAGGAGCCGGTCCAACGGGCCGGCATGCTCGATGCCCAGCTGCTCGGCCAGCTCGACGGCATGGAGCCGGACAGCAGCCTCCAACAGCTGGGCGTAGGCATCCACCGCACCGCGGAGCCGGAATCTCGCGGTCAGTGCGAGCACGCCGGCGACCGGCGCGGCGGGCCACCACCACACCGCCAGCGGGGCGTACAGCGCAGCCCACCCGCCCAGCGTGGACGCACGCGTGAGGGCCTGCTCCGCGGCTGTGATCTCGGCCCGGGTGGTCTCGGGCAGCATGAGCCACAGGTGCGGCCACACGAGCGGCAGGTCCAGGTGATGGTCGCGCTCCAGGCGTGCGGAGACAGCATGGACGCGGTCACCACTCCACGTGGGACGGTCCGGCTCCTCGGCGCCGACGCGGTGCATGGCCTGGTGCGCTGCGCGGCGCGGGGCAGAGTCGGCCCGCTCCCCCAGAAGTGCCAGGGAACGGGCGTCCGCGTCGAGTTGCTGCCGATAGCGCTGCGCGGCGGCGCCCCAGCGCGCCCGGCGACGTACGACACGTCCGTACACCCACTGCCGAAACGGGCGCGGCCAGGCGCGCCATCCAGCGGCCAGGACGGCGCGCTGGACAAGCGTCCCCAGAGCCTGGGCAGCCAACCCCGCCACCGCGGCCGCAGCGAGAACCGCGCCGAGCAGCACGACCTGCCCGCCGACGCTGGAAGCGACGGGCGCCTGGGCCCACTGGCCGATCCGGTCGATGAGGCGCTGATGGTCCAAGGCATGGGCATGGCCGAGGACCCGGGAAACGGTGGCCGTGACGATCAGGAGCGCCCCGGGCAACACCAGCAACGTGAGCCAGCGTTCGGCGAGCTTCTGCCCGAGCGCGCCGAGGAATCCGCCCACCACGCTACAGCCGTTCCCTGCGCAGCGGTTGGCCGCTGACGCGGCAGCGGGGCGCTTCGGAGGCGTCGGGCCAGGCGTGCCGGGAGCACTGACGCGTCGGGCAGATCAGCACCCACTCGTCGGGCGTGGCGGGGTCGACTCCGAGCGGGGTCATGCCGCGCGTGCCCCCGCCGCCGTGCACCCCCACGGCGTCACCTGCCGCGAGCAGGGCCTCGTGGAGTGCGTCCAGCGCCGGGGCGGGGTCCTCCCCGTCGCGCAGAGCGGCGAGGAGGCGTTCCAGCGGGGCCGTGCCCTCGGCTGCGTACGCGTCCAGGTCCGTACGGATGCGCTCCAACCGTCCGCAGACGTGGGCGATCGCCTCACGCACCCTCGTGTCGACACCGCTGCGCTGATCGGCCACTCCAAGCCCCCTGTCCGTACTGACTCGGCCATCCTGTCCGAAGCCGACCGATTCAAGCAACAGCCGATCTACTGTGCTGGATTGACGATCCGTCATCGGCGTGGGGGGCTCCTGATGGGGAAGCGCGAGAAGCTGCTGGCGGCGGTCAGGAGTAGCGTGGAGCGGGTGGGCGACAGGCAGGACTTGTCCTGTGCGCTGGATCCGGCCGCACTGACCGCCGCCCGCCAGCTGGCGGCGTACGCCGCCGGCGGTGACCTGGAAGCCGCCCACGCCTTGGCCTGGCTGCATCACTTGCGCTCTCAAGCGCTCCCGCGGGCGCAGGCCGAACGCGAATGGACAGAAGCGGTCCGACTCTTCGGACGGTGCTTCATCGTGGAAGAGGAAGCTGTACCGGAGTCCCTGCGCCTGGCCGTGGCCGAGCGAGCGGTACCCGATCTGATGGACCTGCTCAACCGCTCGTTCAGCACCACCACGGATCCTCAACTCCTGGACACCGCCGTGGACCTGGCAAGGCGAATCGCGCGCAGGATCCCCGACGGCCATCCGCGCCACTCGCACACCCTTTCCCTCCTCTGCGCTGCCCTGAACCAACGCTTCACGCGCGGCGGGGATCTCAGGGACGTGGACGAAGCGGTGCGGGCGGGCCGTACCTCCGTCCGGGCCACTCCTGACGGCCACCCCCAGCGCGCGCTCTACCTCTCCAATCTCTGCGGCGCTCTGCTGGAGCGCTTCAAGCGCACCGGCGACGTGAAGGACGTGGACGACGCGGTGAAGACCGGCCGGGCCGCCGTACGGGCCGCTCCCGACGGTCACGCCGACCAAGCCGTGAATCTGACCAACTACGGTGCCGCCCTGCGGCTGCGGTTCATACGGGTCGGCGAGCTGGGAGACGTGGACGAGGCGGTGGAGGTGAGCCGTGCCGCCGTACGGGCCACCCGCGCGGACGACCCCCGCCGGGCCGTGTGTCTCTCGAATCTCGGCGTCGCCCTGCAATCGCGGTTCCAGCGCACCGGGATGCTGACGGATGTGAACGAGGCCGTGGAGGTGCACCGCGCCGCCGTTCGAGCCGGCGACCAGCAAGCGGGATACCTGTCCAACCTCTGCCTCGTCCTCCTGGACCGCTTCAAGCGCACCGGCGACGTGAAGGACGTCGACGAGGCGGTGGAGGTGGGCCGCACCGCCGTACGAACCACCCCCGACGGCAACCTCGACCGGGCCGTGCACCTGACCGGTCTCAGCTCCGCCCTGCGCTTCCGGTTCCAGGGCACCGGAATGCTGGCTGACGCCGACGAGGCCGTGGAGACGGGCCGCGCCGCCCTCCTGGCCACCCCCGAAGGCCACCCGGAACGCGCGGCACGCCTGGCCAACCTCGGCGCCTGCCTGCGGATGCGGTTCGAGCGCACCGGGAACCTCGGGGACGTGAACGAGGCGGTGGAGGCAGGGCGCGCCGTCCTCCGGACCGTTCCCGGCGACCACCCTCAGCGCGCGGGCTTCCTGGCCGAGTTCGCGACCGCCCTCCAGTTGCGGTTCGAGCACGGCGGAGTTCTCGGGGACCTCGACGAGGTGGTGGAGGCCAGTCGCGCCGCCGCCCGGACCGCGTCTGAGGGCCACCTGCGGGCCATGCCCCTGGTCAGCCTCTGCATCGCATTGCGGAGGAGGTTCGAGCGCCGTGGGGATCCACGCGATGTGGACGAGGCGGTGGAGGCGGGCCGCGCTGCCCTGCGAGTGATGCCCGACGGTCACCCCAACCGCGCGGGCGCTCTGATCAACCTCGCGAGCGTATTGCGGCTGCGGTTCGAGCGCACCGGAGCGGTGGCCGACTTGGCGGAGGAGCAGTCCGTCTGGGAGCAGGCGGCCGAGTCGGGTACCGCTCCACCGTGGATGCGCATCCGTGCGGCGCGTGGGGCGGCGCGCCTGGCCGCGCCGTCGGATCCCGGCCGGGCGGCCGGATTCCTGGAGCGGGCCGTACTGACGCTGCCGCAGGTGGCACCGCGCCGGCTGCGGCGTAGCGACCAGCAGCACGCCCTCGGCGCCGACGCCGTCGATCTCGCCGCCGACGCGGCCGCCCTGGCCCTGGCCGACACGAGCGGCACCGCCTCGGAGCGGGCAGCGCGGGCGCTGCGCCTGGTGGAGGCGGGCCGTGCCGTGCTCCTGTCCCAGGCACTGGACACCCGGGACGATCTGTCCGAGCTGCGCGTCCGGCACCCCGAACTGGCCTCGCGCTTCGCCGAGCTGCGTGAATTGCTGGACCGGGACCAGTCGACGGGCACGGGCGCGGGGA
>NZ_VBVX01000711.1 GCF_005981925.1 Streptomyces albidochromogenes | reverse complement strand
CCTTTACTACTTGGATAACCGTGGTAATTCTAGAGCTAATACATGCTAAAAATTCCGACTGGTTGGAAGGGATGTATTTATTAGATAAAAAATCAATGCTTTTCGGAGCTCTTTGATGATTCATAATAACTTTTCGAATCGCATGGCCTTGTGCTGGCGATGGTTCATTCAAATTTCTGCCCTATCAACTTTCGATGGTAGGATAGTGGCCTACCATGGTTTCAACGGGTAACGGGGAATAAGGGTTCGATTCCGGAGAGGGAGCCTGAGAAACGGCTACCACATCCAAGGAAGGCAGCAGGCGCGCAAATTACCCAATCCCGACACGGGGAGGTAGTGACAATAAATAACGATACAGGGCCCTTTCGGGTCTTGTAATTGGAATGAGTACAATGTAAATACCTTAACGAGGAACAATTGGAGGGCAAGTCTGGTGCCAGCAGCCGCGGTAATTCCAGCTCCAATAGCGTATATTAAAGTTGTTGCAGTTAAAAAGCTCGTAGTTGAACCTTGGGCTTGGTTGGCCGGTCCGCCTTTTTGGCGAGTACTGGACCCAACCGAGCCTTTCCTTCTGGCTAACCTTTCGCCCTTGTGGTGTTTGGCGAACCAGGACTTTTACTTTGAAAAAATTAGAGTGTTCAAAGCAGGCCTTTGCTCGAATATATTAGCATGGAATAATAG
>NZ_VBVX01000710.1 GCF_005981925.1 Streptomyces albidochromogenes | reverse complement strand
GCAGATCGGGTGTGGCCGTGAACCAGATGCTGATGAGGTCGTCGGGGGTGAGCCCGTTGCGCTCCAGGATGGCGGTGAGCAGCTCGCTGACCTGCTCGTCCATGTGCCCGGCCTCGTCCCGCTCCAGCTGGACGGCCCCACGCACCGCTCGTACTGCCACGTCGTGCTCCTCGCTCCGTACCTCGTCGGCCCCTGCTTGATCCAGCCTAGTTGGGCCGGGCGGGGCGGGGCTCGGCGCGTTCTACGGGTGAGACACGCGAGCGGGGCCGCCGGGTGCTTCGTCCGCGGGGCGATGCGGGCGAAGATGCTGCCCTTCGCGCCGAATCAGCGGAGCGAGGGGTGAGGAGCACGTGATGGGCAAGGGTACGAGCCGCCGGGCGGTCCTCACGGCCGGCGCCGCCGCGGCGGGCACCGCGCTGACGGTCGGCTGCGGCGACGGAGGCGGCGGGGGCGGGGACGAGACGCGGCCGGCGGCCCCCGAGTCGCCCGCGCGTTCCGGCCAGTCGCCGACCACGGGCGAGTCGCCGACCGCCGGTGAGACGCCCGCGGGCGGCCGGGCGCTGGCCGCGACCTCGGAGATCCCGGTGGGCGGCGGCAAGATCTTCGCGGACGAGAAGGTCGTGGTGACGCAGCCGGAGGAGGGCACGTTCAAGGGCTTCTCCGCGATCTGCACGCATCAGGGG
>NZ_VBVX01000709.1 GCF_005981925.1 Streptomyces albidochromogenes | reverse complement strand
GTCGGGGGGCGTGGGCGCGGTCGAGGTGGGCTCGGTCGAGGTGGGCTCGGTGCGTGAGCCTGGTGGTGTTCAGGTGTGGGCGGTCGCCGGGATGCCCGAAGTCCGCGGCGGGGACGACATCGCTCAGCTGATCGCGGCCACCCGGCCCGGGCTCCTCGACGGCGACATCCTGCTCGTCACCTCGAAGATCGTGAGCAAGGCGGAGGGCCGCGTCGTGGCGGCGGCCGACCGTGAGGCGGCCATCGACGCGGAGACCATACGCGTGGTCGCGCGGCGCGGCACCCTTCGTATCGTCGAGAACCGGCACGGCCTCGTCATGGCCGCGGCCGGTGTCGACGCGTCCAACACCGCCGCCGGGACCGTGCTGCTGCTGCCCGAGGACCCCGACGCGTCGGCGCGGCTGATCCGGGACGGGTTGCGGGACGCGCTCGGCGTGGACGTGGGCGTCGTGGTGACGGACACCTTCGGACGGCCCTGGCGCAACGGGCTGACCGACGTGGCGATCGGCGCCTCGGGGGTGCGGGTCCTCGAAGACCTGCGGGGCGGGACCGATACGTACGGCAATCCGCTGAACGTGACAGTCGTCGCCGTGGCGGACGAGCTGGCCGCGGCCGGTGACCTGGTGAAGGGCAAGGCCGAGGGGCTGCCGGTCGCCGTGGTGCGGGGGCTTTCGCACTGGGTGGGAGG
>NZ_VBVX01000708.1 GCF_005981925.1 Streptomyces albidochromogenes | reverse complement strand
CGCCCCGCCGCCCTCGCCACCCTCAGGAACATCTGCCGCGACCTCATCCGCCGCACCGAGGACGGCAACGGCATCGGCCTGCGCCTGACCGCCGTACGCCACTTCATCGACGCCGCGACCCAGCCCGACGGCATCCAGGACTGGTTCCGCACCGGCGGTGTCCCCGGCGGCCCCGAACTCGACCCGGAACTGCGCTGGCGCATCCTGCGCCGCCTCGCCGTACTCGGCGCCACCGACGAAGCCGACATCGCCGCCGAACTCGCCCGCGACCCCAGCGCCACCGGCCAGGAAGGCGCCGCCCGCTGCCGGGCCGCCCTCCCCACGCCCGAGGCGAAGGCGGCCGCCTGGGCCGGCATGTTCGAGGACGACAGCCTGTCCAACTACCTCTTCACCGCCACCGCCCAGGGCTTCTGGCAGCCCGAACAGGACGCTCTCGTACGCGACTACATCCCCCGCTACTACCGCGACGCCAAGGCCGTCGCCGACCGCCGCGGCCCCGCCATCGCCGAAGCCGCCGGCCGCTACGCCTTCCCCCAGTTCGCCGTCGACAAGGAGTCCCTGCACCTCGGTGAGGAGTTCCTGCGCGCCACCGCGACGATCCCGGCCCTGCACCGCAAACTGACCGACCAGCTCGACGACCTGCGCCGGGCCCTCGCGGTACGGGGGAGCTGACCCCGCACCCCACCACCGCCCCGGG
>NZ_VBVX01000707.1 GCF_005981925.1 Streptomyces albidochromogenes | reverse complement strand
TTCCGACACCACCTGCCACCCGCCGTCCTTGTCGGGCTCCAGCTCCGCCCTGGGATCCGGAGCCGTCGTACGCGCTCGAGGGGGCGTGTCCCGAGCCGGATCCCAGGGCGGAGCTGGAGCCCGACAAGGACGGCGGGTGGCAGGTGGTGTCGGAACGGCTGACGGTCGCGGTGTCGCGCGTCGGTGCGGTCGAGGTCCGTACGCCGGGTGGCGCGGTGCTGCGCCGGGATCTGCCGCCGCGCTGGTGGGAGCCGGTCGACGGGGGGCCCGCGCGCTGGTTGCAGCGCGGTGAGGTGCCGGCCGACGCGCGCTTCTTCGGTCTCGGCGGGCGCCCCTGCGGGGTCCGCTTGCGGGACGGCACCTATCCCCTGGTGAACTCCGGCCGGGACGGCGGCCCGGCGCGGGGCGTCGAGCCGCGTTCCCTGGCCATGCCGGTGCACGTGGTCGTCTCCGACGCGGGCACCCATCTCGTCTTCCACGACACCGCGTCACCGGGGCGGATGACGTTGCGGGAGGGTGAGGAGGGTGCCGGGTCCGGGCACGACCGGCCGGGTACGAGTGAGCTGCGCATGGACGGTGGGCCGCTGCGCTGCTGGGTGGTGGCGGGGACGCCGGCCCGCGTGCTGCGGGGCTGGACCGCGCTCACGGGTGCTCCGGTTCTTCCGCCGCCGTGGGCGCTGGGGCCGCAGCACGTGTGGCAG
>NZ_VBVX01000706.1 GCF_005981925.1 Streptomyces albidochromogenes | reverse complement strand
CCCCCGCACCGAGCGGACCGGCGCCCGCACCGAAGAGGCCGCGGACCTGATCGGCAACGCCCGGGAGCGCATCGACTCGCTCGACGACAGGATCATCGGCCTGATCCAGGAACGGATGGCCGTCTCGGCCGTCATCCAGGAGGCCCGCATCGGTTCGGGCGGGCGCCGCGTGAACCTGTCGCGCGAGATGGAGGTCCTGGCCCACTACAGGGACGCCCTGGGGAAGCCCGGCACGGCGCTCGCGATGACGATGCTGGAGCTGTGCCGGGGCCGCGTCTGAGCCCGTGCGCGAGGCCGTGTCCGGGCCCGCATCTGAGTTCGGGCGCATCCTCACCCGTACGGCGCGTGACCGGGCCCGGCGGAGGTTCGTTGGTCCCGGTGTCCGCACCAGCCAGGGGCGGCGCGCAGGTAGAGCACCACGCGTGGCTCCGCCGGGGCGTGCGGCGTACTGCAAGTGCGTCGTGGGACCTCGTCCCGGCGCGCGTGACCGGTCGGCAGGGGACAGCAGCCCGGTCACCCGAGGCGGTCGGTTCCGGGGACGCCCGGAACCGGCCGGCCGTGTCCCCTCCTCACCCCCGGGATGTCGTCGGAACTGTTGCGCGGGTCGCGAGCCGTCCCCCACGATGCGAAGACGGCCCCCGGCCGCTGCCCGGCCGCCCCGGGGCGCGCCCCCCGCGCGCGCTCCCTCGCACAAGCCAGCGG
>NZ_VBVX01000705.1 GCF_005981925.1 Streptomyces albidochromogenes | reverse complement strand
CTTCGCCCCCGCTCGCCGTACTTACCACACCTTCGAGCAGACCGTGCAGCTCCTCGAACTCTTCCTCCACCACGAAGGCCGCGCCCCGACCGCCCGCGAGACGATCATCGGGGACGGCGACACCGTCAAGATCGGCCCCTGGTTCGCCAAGGCCCGCACCAAGCACCGCAGCAGCCAGCTCGACACCGGGCACGAACGCCTCCTGGCCGCCCTCTTTGACGGCGGACTGGACCGACGAAGACCCGGCCCCCGCCTTCGCCTGACCCTCCGGGTCGCTCCTGACCCGGATGAACGGCACTCTGTCCGATTCTAGCCACATCAGGTACCTACTAGGTACCATGGGCGTATGCCGTCCTTGAACATCACTTTCACCGACGAGGAACTCGAAGCGGTCCGCGCGGCCGCCGCCGCCGAGGGCAAGTCCCTCAAGCAGTTCGTCCACGACCTGCCCCTGCGCGAACAGCAGCGCCTGCAGTTCGTCCGCTACGCCGTCTCCTGGAGCGAAGCCCACCGCGACGAGTTCGACGACGCCTTCCCCGACGAGATGCCCCCCACCGACGCCCAGCGGGGAGCCGAAGCCGCCTGATGGTGCTCTACATCGACGTGTCCTGGCTCCTGGACGTCCAGGACCAAGCCGTCCCCGAAGACGTGAGCGTCGCCGACTACTCCGCCCTCGTCGCCCCCGTCGCCCGTCACAAGACC
>NZ_VBVX01000072.1 GCF_005981925.1 Streptomyces albidochromogenes | reverse complement strand
CGCATACTCGGGGCATGACCACGACCGCGTACGACGCCATCGTGCTTGCCGGAGGGGCCGCCAGGCGGCTCGGCGGGGTGGACAAGCCCGGTGTGCGCGTGGGCGGGCGGACGCTGCTGGACCGGGTCCTGGGCGTGTGCGGCGGAGCCGGTACGACCGTCGTCGTCGGCGGGCGGCGGGCGACTGTGCGCGCCGTCGAGTGGGCGCGGGAGGAGCCGGCCGGGGGCGGGCCGCTGGCCGCGCTCGACGCCGGGGTGCGGCGCACCAACGCCGAGAGCGTGCTCGTACTCTCCGCCGATCTGCCGTTCGTCCGGCGTGCGACGGTGCGGCGCCTGCTGGACGCCCTGGCGGGCGACGGCGTGGAAGCGGCGCTGCTCGTGGACGCGGCCGGGCGGGACCAGCCGCTGGTCGCCGCCTACCGCGCCGAGCCGCTGCGCCGTGAACTGGCCCTCCTCGCCACCGAGCACGGCGGTCTCGCGGGACTGCCGCTGCGGCTGCTCACCCACGAGCTGGCCCTGACGCGCGTGAGCGCCGGGGCGCTCGACTCCTTCGACTGCGACACCTGGGAAGACATTGCCGCCGCCCGGTCGAGGATCAGGGAGCATGGACACGTGCTGGATGAATGGATGACCGCAGTCAAGGACGAACTCGGCATCGAACTCGATGTCGACATCAACGTCCTGCTCGACCTCGCCCGCGACGCCGCGCACGGTGTCGCCAGGCCCGCAGCGCCGCTCACCACCTTCCTGGTCGGCTACGCGGCGGCGCGGGCGGGCGGCAACGGGCCGGACGCCGTCGCCGAAGCGGCCCGCAAGGCCGCCGCTCTGGCCGCCCGTTGGGCCGCCGAGGCGCAGGACGAGGCCAAGGGCGCGGGTACGGGCGAGGGCCCGGGGCGCCGTGCGGAAGACGGCGCCGGGTGAGCCAGGAGGACCGCGACGTCGACGAGGCGCTCGCCCTCGTCAGCCGGGCGACAGAGGCGAGGGGCGCGGCAGCTCAGGCGCAGGCGCCCCACGCGGCGGGTCCCGGCGCCGAGCCGGACCGGGGCGGTGGTGGGACCGGTCGGACCGGACCGGCGGCCGCTTCGTCCCCGTCCCCGGCCCGTAGCCGGGCCACGCCGTGGAGCGAGGCCCGGGCGGTCGCCGCACGGGCCGGTGGCGCGGGCGCGCCCCGCACGCGGCGGGTACCGCTCGCGCGGGCTCTCGGGCAGGTGCTCGCGGAGCCCCTGCGCGCCCTCACCGATCTGCCGTCCTTCGACACGTCCGCGATGGACGGCTGGGCGGTCGCCGGGCCGGGGCCGTGGTGGAGCGTCGGCGAAGGCGGCCAGGTGCTGGCCGGGCACGCCGGGCCCGCAGCGCTGGCCGACGGTGCGGCCGTACGCATCGCCACCGGTGCGCGGGTCCCGCCCGACGCCACCGCCGTGATCCGCAGTGAACACGCCCGGCTGGACGAGGCACAGGCGCGGCTGTACGCGCGTCGTGAGGTCGTCCAGGG
This sequence comes from Streptomyces albidochromogenes, assembly GCF_005981925.1. Classification (GTDB taxonomy): domain Bacteria; phylum Actinomycetota; class Actinomycetes; order Streptomycetales; family Streptomycetaceae; genus Streptomyces; species Streptomyces albidochromogenes. The sequence goes on along the minus strand of NZ_VBVX01000072.1, from coordinate 23,396 downwards.
GCAGGACATCCGCCCGCGCGGCCAGGAGTGCCGTACCGGCGACCGGTTGCTGCCGGCCGGGGCCCTCGTGTCGCCCGCCGTGCTCGGGCTCGCGGCGGCCGCCGGGTACGACGAGCTTGACATCGTGCCCCGGGCCCGCGTCGAGGTGCTCGTCCTGGGCGACGAACTGCTGGACGAGGGGCTGCCGCACGACGGGATGGTCCGCGACGCCCTCGGCCCCCTCCTCGCCCCCTGGCTGCGAGCCCTGGGCGCCGAAGTGCTCGCCACCCGGCACCTGGGCGACGACGCCGACGCGCTCCACCGGGCCGTCACCACCTCCGAGGCCGACCTCGTCGTCACCACGGGCGGCACGGCGGCCGGCCCCGTGGACCACGTGCATCCGATCCTGCGCGAGGCGGGCGCCGAACTGCTCGTCGACGGCGTCGCGGTGCGGCCTGGCCACCCGATGCTGCTGGCGCGCCTGGGCGGGGGCGCCGAGGGCCGGTACCTGGTCGGGCTGCCCGGCAATCCGCTCGCGGCCGTGTCCGGCCTGCTGACCCTGGCCGAGCCGCTGCTGCGCGCCCGGGCCCAGCGGCCGGCTCCCGCGCCGTACTCCTCGCCCGTGCGGGACGCGGTGAACGGCCACCCGCACGACACCCGGCTCGTTCCGGTCGTCCACCGCGCGGGCGGTGCGGACGGGAACGGACCCGAACAGGCCGTGCCCCTGCACTACAACGGTCCGGCCATGCTCCGCGGCATCGCCGCCGCGGACGCTCTGGCCGTTGTCCCGCCCGGCGGCGCACGGGCCGGCCAGCACCTCGAAATCCTCGAACTGCCCTGGACAGAAGGACGTTTCACGTGAAACTTCCCGGCCAAGACGCGATGGCCAGGCACGCCGACGAGCACCTCGTCACCGCTCGGATCAAGCTGCCGCGCCGAGTCGTCGACCGCCCGCTGCGCCAGGTCGGCAAGCGGCTGCTGATGGCGCTGGGGGTCCTGGTGCTGACGGTGCTCATCGTCTACCTCGACCGCGCCGGCTACCACGACAACGCCGACGAGAACCTGTCCCTGCTCGACGCCGTGTACTACTCCACCGTCACCCTGTCCACCACGGGTTACGGCGACATCGTGCCGCACAGTGACAGCGCCAGGCTCATCAATGTGCTGGTGGTGACGCCGCTGCGCGTGCTCTTTCTGATCATCCTGGTCGGCACCACTCTCGAGGTCCTCACGGAACGGACCCGGGAGGAGTGGCGGCTGAACCGCTGGAGGGCCCACTTGCGCGACCACACCGTCATCGTCGGATTCGGCACCAAGGGCCGTTCCGCGATCCAGACCCTGGCCGCCACGGGGCTCAGGAAAGAGCAGATCGTGGTCGTCGACCCGAGCGCGAAGGTCATCGAGGCGGCCAACGCCGACGGGTTCACGGGCGTCCTGGGCGACGCGACCCGCAGCGACGTACTGCTGCGCGCGGAGGTCCAGCGGGCCCGCCAGATCGTCATCGCGACCCAGCGCGACGACACGGCGGTCCTGGTCACACTCACCGCACGGCAGCTCAACCGGGGCGCGAAGATCGTCGCCGCGGTCCGCGAGGAGGAGAACGCGCCGCTGCTGCGCCAGTCGGGCGCGGACGCCGTCATCACCAGCGCCAGCGCCGCCGGGCGCCTCCTCGGCCTGTCCGTGCTCAGTCCGAGCGCCGGCACGGTGATGGAGGACCTGATCCAGCAGGGCAGCGGCCTCGATCTCATCGAGCGGCCGGTGATAAAGGCCGAGGTGGGGCGGAACGTACGGGAGACCGAGGACCTGGTGGTCAGCGTGCTGCGCGGACACCGGCTGCTCGGGTACGACGACCCGGAGGCCAGCCCGCTCCAGCTGACGGACCGGGTGATCACCATCGTGCGCGCCTCGCCGGGTGCCACGAGCGCGGGGGACATGCGGGTGACGCTCCCGGAGTGAGCGCCGTCCGGCGCGGGCGCGGCGGTCGGGGGAACGGCGGAGAGCGCCTTTCGGCGACGGCCGGGCCGGTGATCGCGGTTGGGCCGGGCCGGTGACCGCCGTCGGGTCGGCCGGTGAGCGCCGTCGGCCGGCCGGTGGCCGCCGGCGGGTGCTGCCGGGACCGATTCGGGCGGAGTGACCGGGCAGCCGGAGTGGTTCGCTCCGCTGCGGAGTAGCCTCGCGGCCATGTATGCGATCACGATCCCTGAACCCGGTGGCCCCGAGGCGCTCGTATGGGCGGAGGTCCCCGATCCCGTACCCGGCGAGGGCGAGGTCCTCGTCGAGGTTGTCGCGAGCGCCGTCAACCGCGCCGACCTGCTGCAACGTCAGGGCTTCTACGACCCGCCGCCCGGCGCCTCCCCGTACCCCGGTCTCGAGTGCGCGGGCCGCGTCGCCGCGCTCGGGCCGGGGGTCTCGGGCTGGTCCGTGGGCGACGAGGTGTGCGCGCTGCTGACCGGCGGCGGGTACGCCGAGAAGGTCGCCGTACCGGCCGGGCAGCTGCTGCCCGTGCCCCCCGGCATGGACCTCGTCACGGCGGCGTCCCTGCCCGAGACCACCTCGACGGTCTGGTCGAACGTCTTCATGATCGCCCACCTGCGGCCGGGCGAGACGCTGCTGCTGCACGGCGGCGCGAGCGGCATCGGCACCATGGCGATCCAGCTCGCCAAGGCGGTCGGCGCGCGGGTCGCGGTCACGGCCGGCGGCCCGGAGAAGCTGGCGCGGTGCGCGGAGCTCGGTGCGGACATCCTCATCGACTACCGCGAGCAGGACTTCGTGCAGGAGCTGCGCAAGGCCACCGACGGGGCCGGCGCGGACGTCATCCTGGACATCATCGGGGCCAAGTACCTGGACCGGAACGTGAAGGCACTCGCCGTCAACGGCCGCCTCGCGATCATCGGGATGCAGGGCGGTGTGAAGGGCGAGGTGAACCTGAGCGCCCTGATGAAGAAGCGCGCCGCGATCACGGCGACGACGCTGCGGGCCCGCCCGCTCGGCGAGAAGGCGGCGATCGTCGCGGCCGTGCGGGAGCACGTGTGGCCGCTGATCAGCGCCGGCCGTGTGCGCCCGGTCGTGGACCGCGTCGTCGCCATGGCGGAGGCGGCGGAGGCCCACCGGGCGCTGGAGGCGGGCGGGCACGTCGGCAAGATCCTGCTGACGGCGGGCTGAGCGACGGCTCGACGAACGCGGAGGAGGCCCGCACCGCCGTCCGGCGGTGCGGGCCTCCTGTCACTCCAGTGCGCGGCGCGGTCCGGCGCCGGCCGGTCCGGTCACGCACGGTCGTTCTCGCGTCCCGAGGCCGGTCAGGGCCCAGCGGCCGTGCCCACGCCCCGAAGCCGGTCAGGACCTAGAGGTACGGGCCCGAGCGCACCGGCCCGTGGCCGTCCTCCTGGCCGTCCTCGTCATGCCCCGAGCCGGGCGGAAGCGCGCGCCGCATCTGCTCCAACTGCGCCCGCGCCGCCATCTGCTGGGCGAACAGGGCCGTCTGGATGCCGTGGAAGAGACCTTCGAGCCACCCCACCAACTGGGCCTGCGCGATCCGCAGTTCCGCCTCGGAGGGAATCGCCTCGTCCGTGAACGGCAGGGAGAGCCGCTCCAGTTCCTCGACGAGCTCGGGCGCCAGCCCGTCTTCGAGCTCCTTGACCGAGCTGGCGTGGATGTCCTTCAGCCGTACCCGGCTCGCCTCGTCGAGAGGAGCCGCCCGTACTTCCTCCAGGAGTTGCTTGATCATGCTGCCGATGCGCATGACCTTGGCGGGCTGTTCGACCATCTCCGACACTGGCACCTCGCGCGACTCGTCGTCCGCGCCGCCGAGAGCCATTCCGTCCTGTCCTACGACCAGGACGTGGGGACTCTCCTGCGACCGTTCACTCCTCGGCATCTCCATGCGGCCATTCTCTCGTACACGTGCGTCACCACACGGTGTGCCCCCGTACAGGGGTGATCCACCCTGTACGGGGGCACGGGAAACAACCGCCGGGCTCAGCCCGCCGCGCGCCGCGCCACCGCGGTGCGGGAGCGGGTCACGAGCGCGGCCAGCAGCGCCGCGCCCACGGGTACGGCGACGAGCAGCACCGCGAGGGTCTCCCACGGGACGACGATCGGGACGTACGGCACCTCGTTCATGCCGCCCATTCCGCCGGCCACGGCCTCCTCGTACCACTTGAGCTGTTGGCGTTCCTCGGTCAGCCGCAGCCCGATCGCGGGCAGCACGCCCGCCGCCGAGCCGAGCACCACGCCCATCGCGGCGACCACCCCGCACTGGAAGCCGCTCAGCGTCCTGCGAACCCGCGGGGGCGCGCCGACGGCGGCGAGGGTCTTCAGGTCGGGCTCGGCGTCGGTCTGGGCGAGGCCCGTGGCGATGCCCGCGGCGCCGATGGTGACGAGCCCGGCGAAGACGGCCAGGGCCAGCAGCTCGATGCTGTTGTCGCTGGTGTACCCCTTCTCGACGTACAGGCCGCCGTCGGTGCCGAGGGTGTCGAGGGCCGCTTCTAGCTTTTGCTGCTGGGTGCTGTCCGGCAGTGCGTCGGTCGAGAAGTACGCGCCGACCGGGGCGGTGATGAGCCCGGCGGCCTTCGCCGCCCCCTGGGGGAGCACGACCTTGATTCCGTACCCCTCGGCCGACTTCGACGCCTGGTGCACGGGGAAGGACTTGATCTCGCCGGGGGCGTCCTCGCCCTCGCGCACCATCCGATCGGCCTTGTCGATGTCGGTGATCAGCTTGATGCCGACCTTCCCCTTCTCGACGTTGCGCCGGTCGAAGGAGACCGCCTTGCCGCTCTTGAGCGCGTCCGCGGCGGCCGGGTCGTCGACCGCGAGGACCGACAGCAGCTTCTCGTCGGCGACCAGGACGTCGTACTCCGCGTAGTGTCCGCTCTCCTCGCAGCGCCAGTCCTCGGACAGCTTGCGCCGCTCGGCGGGGGGAATCTCCTTGGCGCCCGGAAGGTTCTCGGCCCACAGGGCGCAGCGGTTCTTCACGGGCGTGAAGATCTCGTACCGCCCGCAGCCCTTGGCGTCGCTGTAGGGCAGGCAGTTGGCGTTGCCCACGGCGATGCGGGCGACGTCGGCGCGCTCGTCGACAGGGAAGTGCTTCTGGACCGCCGCGCGGATGTCCGGCACGTCCCGTCCGCCGCCCTCGCCGTCCATCACCGACACCACGCCGTAGGGGAGCCGTGCGCTGTACTCGGCGCGCTGCTGGACGTCGTCGCTGGCCGTGTACGTCGCCACCGCGACGGTGCCCGCGACGGCCGCCAGCACGGCGGCGACGGCGGGGGCCGTACGGCCCCGGTTGCGGACGGCGTCGCGCAGGGCGAGGCGCGGCGACAGTGGCAGCCACCGGCCGAGGCGGCCGAAGAGGCCGACCAGGGCGGGGGTGAGGGCGACGATGCCCAGCTCGGCGAGGGCGCTGCCGCCCGCGACGACGGTGACGTTGTCGCTGGCGCTCGCGCCGTACAGGGTGATGGTGATGCCCAGGCCGGCCGCGACGAGGCCGATGACGGGCAGGACGCGGCTGGAGCGGCGGACCCCGCGGCGGCCGGTCAGCGAGGCGAGCACGGACTGCCGGGACGAGGTGATGGCGGGAACGATCGCGGCGAGCAGGCCGGTCAGGACGGCGAGCGCGCCGATGCCGAGCAGTTCCAGGGGCCGGATGTCGAAGCTGCCGAACCGCTTGCCCATGTAGTCCTCGAGCAGCGGCCGCAGCACGAAGGTGAGGAGCAGGCCGAGCGCGGTGCCCACGACGGCCGCCGCGACGCCGATGACCAGGCCGCCGGAGAGCACGATGGCGCGGATGTGGCGGCGGTCGCCGCCGTTGGCGCCGACGAGGCCGAGCTGGCGGGCGGAGCGGCGGGCGCCGACCGCGAACGCGGGTCCGGCCAGCAGGCAGATCTCCAGCATGGCGAGGCCGACGACGGTGGCGACGACGGCGAGCGCCGCGGCGTCGGACGCCGCGCTCTGGCTGTAGTCGCCTCCCCAGCCCTTCTTCTGGAAGAGCGGTACCTCGGAGTCGGCGGGCGGGTCGAGGGCGACGGCGCGCGAGACGACCACGACGCCCTGGCTGTTCGCCTTCTGGACCATGTTCCACGTGAAACCGTCCTGGCCGACGGAGACCAGGTGGGTGCTGCTGGTCTCCGTGCCGGGGAGGTCGTCGGCCTTCAGGGCCTTGTCGAGGGGCGCGAGGAAGGTGCCGGGCGGGGCCAGGACCTCATCGGCCTTGAGCGAGTCGGGAAGTTCGTACGAGCCGACGATCCGGTACTCGGTGGCGAGCCCCCGGGCGGTGACCGTCGAGCCGATCTCCAGGCCGCCGGACTCCAGGAAGTGCGTGGTGGCGGCGATCTCGCCGGCCTTCTCGGGGAAGCGGCCCTGGTCCAGGGTCAGCATGCCCCGGGTCATCGGGTCGGTCGCGTCGAGCTCGTGGATCACGGTGTTGAGCAGGCCGTGCTTGGTACGGAGTTTGCCGCTGCCGTTCGCGTCCTTGAGCGTCTTGGCGCCCGCCGGGAAGGCGGCCGGGACGTCACCGGCGCCCTCGGGCCACGGGTCGTTCTCGCCGTAGTCCTTCGCCGGCGCGGAGCTGGTGCCGTCGGGGGCCTGGTGGATCGCCACGCCGCCCATGCCCGGGTCGCTCATCCGGGCGTCGGCCGCGCCCAGGTCGCGGTCCATCTGCTGCTCGGCGGACAGCTCGGCGCTGCGCAGGGTGAGGTCGACGGCGCTGACGCCGAGGATCGGCAGGGCGATCATGGCGAGGACGAGGGCGCTGCGGCCCTTGAAGCGCCAGGCGTCGCGGCGGGCGATGCGCACCGCGGCCACCCATGAGTGGTACCAGCGGTTCACTGTGCGGCCGCCTGCCCGGAGAGCAGGGAGTCGGCCTGGCTGCGCAGGGTCTCGTCGACGACGGAACCGTCCCGCAGGAAGACGACGCGGTCGGCCCAGGCGGCGAAGCGCGGCTCGTGGGTGACGAGGATGCCGGCGGCGCCGGCGTCGCAGCGGGCGCGCAGCAGCGCGAGTACGGACTCGCCGGTCTCGGAGTCCAGGGCGCCGGTCGGCTCGTCGGCGAGGACGAGGCGGCGGTCGCCCACGAGCGCGCGGGCGATGGCCACGCGCTGCTGCTGGCCGCCGGACATCTCGTCGGGGAAGCGGTCGGCGAGCTGGCCGAGGCCCATCTCCTCCAGCGCGGCGACGGCGGTGACGCGGGCCTTGCGGGCCGATACGCCGTCCAGTTCGCGGGGCAGGGCGACATTCTCGGCGGCGGTCAGGGCCGGTATGAGGTTGTAGTCCTGGAAGACGTAGCCGATGCTGCGGCGGCGCAGGGCGGCGAGTTCCTTGCGGCCGACGGTCGTGATGTCGGTGCCTTCGACGACGACGCGGCCCGAGGTGGGGCTGTCGAGGCCGCCCGCGATGGTCAGCAGGGTGGACTTGCCCGAACCGGACGGTCCCATGACGGCGACGAGTTCGCCGGGGAAGACGGAGAGGTCCACGCCGCGCAGGGCGTGCACTTCGGTGGCGCCGCTGCCGTGGACGCGGGTCAGCTGTTCGAGCTGGAGCACGGGCTGCTGTGACGGTTGTGACTGGTGCGCCTCGTGTGACTCGTGAGGCATGGATCCGGGCATGGCTTCAGGCATGGAGAGGTCCCCCCTGGGACGGGATGGTCGTGCGACGCGGGCTTATCGCCGGGCGCTGCGAGCTGAGGAAGGGGTACGAGCGGTTCCGTGGTCGGTGGTGGTACGGGCGGCGGGGGCGCCGGTGACGTCGGTGGCTGCCGGACCCCGGGAGTCCGCCGGGCCGGGTGTCGCGGCCGGCGTGGCGTTCCCGGCTCTGCGCGCGGCCGCGGCGGAGAGCCGGGCGAGCCGTGACTCGGAGTGGTCGAGCCAACGGGCCTCGGCCTCGGTCTGGAAGATCAGCTGTTCCAGGACGAGCAGCCAGGCGACGTCGTCGCGCCCCTTCTCGCCGTCGGCGCCCTCGACCGCGACGAGGGCCTGGGCCTTCAGCCGGGTGTAGTCCTGCATGGCCCGCAGGGTCGCGTGTCGCTGGGCCTGGATGACGGCCCGGATGTCGACGCCGGGGGCGCCGACGGCCATGGCGAGCTTGATGGCCAGCTCGTCGCGGGGCGGACTGGCCCGGTCCACGGGGCGCCCGAACCAGCTCCTGAGCTCGCCCCGCCCGGCGTCCGTGATTGCGTAGAGCGCGTGGCCGGCATCGTCCTCGCCGTCCTGGACGACCATGCCGTCGCGTTCGAGGCGGCCCAGGGTCGTGTAGACCTGGCCGACGTTCAGGGGCCAGGTGGCGCCGGTGCGCGACTCGAACTCGGTGCGCAACTGGGAGCCGTACCGGGGCCCGTGCTCAAGGAGGGCCAGCAGCCCGTGGCGGATCGACATACTGAGTATGTATACCGAGTATGCCGGTGCCTGGCCAACCGCCCTGAGAAGGACTTCGCGCGTAGGTCTTGAGGGGGACGCCGCCGTACGCGCGTCAGCCGCGGCGCAGTCGCAGCCCGAGGAACCCGAGCCCCAGCCCCATCAGCGTCAGCCCGGCGCCCAGCGGCAGCACATGGACGCCCAGCGGGTCGGACTGCGCCACGACCTGCTCGGACCCCTCGGGCGCGGCGCCCGGCGGCCGGTCGGAGGGCGGAACGGCGGGTTCCTGGCCGGCCTCGTCGAGGGCCTCCTCGTGTACGTCCCACGACTCGGGCGCGTACGACTCGCGGGGGGCGGCCGGGGAACTCGCCGGCGCGGAGGCCGAGCCGGACGCGGAGGCGCTCGGCGAGACCCCCGCGCTGCCCGACGGACTCGCGGAGGCGCTCGGCGACGCCTTCTCGTCGGCCTCCTCGTCCCCGCCCGGCTCAGCGCTGCGGGCCGGGGGCCGTCCCGGCCGCCTGCGCCCCTCCCCGGCGGGCCGGCCCGCGAGGCTCTCGGCGGGCGAGGCGGTGGAGGCGGCGGGCCGCTCGGGCCGTTCGGGCCGGTCCGGCGCCGCGACGCCCGGCAGCAGGTCGCGCTCACCGCCGTCGCCCGGGGGAGTCGTCGCCGAGGGCGTGGACATGTGCGGCGGCCCCGGGGGGCGCTCGTCGGCGTACGCCCCCGAGGCCGGCAGGGCCAGCAGTGCGGCCACCCCCACCGCGGCGAACCGGACAGCCATGGGCCTTGCCTCCTGAGCCGAACGCGCCGGACCACGGTGTGATCCGGACCACTGGGAACAACAGGCCCAGCGTCACATGCCGCCACATGTCCGGCACCCCAGGTCACACGAAAGGGGCCCGGTACGCCGTCGGCGCACCGGGCCCCTTCCCACGTCCGTTCCGTACCGGGAGGCCGTTCGGCCTAGTCCGTGGGCGGGTTGCCGGTCGAGATCTCGACCTCGATCGTGGCGTCGTCCTCGTCCACGTCCGAGCCGGCCTTGGGGAACTGGTTGACGACCAGGTCCTCACCCCAGGTGGCGTTGTCGACCCGGCTTTCCTTGATCTTCCACCCGGCCGCCCGGAGGCACGCCTTGACCGAGAGGACGTCCTTGTAGAGGAAGCTCGGTACGACGACCTTCTCCGGGTCCGTCAGCGACTCCCTGCCGGGCGAGCAGTCGGTGGTCTTCATCGTCCGGGTGCGGTCCGGGCCCCGGTAGCCGGGCTTCGCCGCCGCCTGGCTCTGCGGGGGGTCGTCGGTGCCGGTGTTCTGCGCCGGCGGGTCCTCCTTGAGCGAGAGGGCCGTGACCACCCCGCCGATCGCGAGCAGGACGACCACGATCGCGCCCACGAGCACCGGCATGTTGCGGCCGGACCCGCCACCGGAGTTCGGCGCGCCCTGGGGCGACATCGGGTACGGCGGCGGCGTGTGCCCGCCCTGGTGCTGGCCGCTCGGGTGCTGTCCACCCTGGTACTGGCCGCTCTGGGGCTGCATCCCGTGCGTCGCGTACGGCGCCGGCGTCGGGTAGCCGTAGGCGGGCTGGTTCGTGCCGGGGCCGGGGGCCGGTGTGTGCGGCGCGTACGGGCCCGGCGGCGGCGTGGAGGGCTGGTACGGCGTCTGGACGCTGCCGCTCTGCGGGTAGCCCGCCTGGTCGACCGGCGGGAAGACGGCGGAGCCGACCCCGGAACCGCTCTGCGACGGAGCACCGGTGATGATCACCGGCGCGGCCCCCGTCTGGCCCGACCCCGAGATCCGCGCGATCTCGTCGCGCATCGCCTCGGCGCTCGGGAAGCGCTCGTTCGGGTTCTTCTTCAGCGCCCGCGCCACCAGGGCGTCCACCGCCGGCGGCACGGACCGGTTGATCGAGGAAGGAGCCACCGGCTCCTCCTGGACGTGCGCGTACGCGATGGCGAGCGGCGAGTCCGCGTCGAACGGCAGCCGCCCCGTCACCAGCTGGAACAGCATGATGCCGACCGAGTACAGGTCGGAGCGCGCGTCCACCCCGCGCCCCAGCGCCTGCTCGGGGGACAGGTATTGCGGAGTGCCGACGACCATGCCGGTCTGCGTCATGGAGGTGACGCCGGACTGCATGGCCCGCGCGATGCCGAAGTCCATGACCTTGACGACGTCGCGCTTGCTCATCATCACGTTGCCGGGCTTGATGTCGCGGTGGACCAGGCCCATCTCGTGGCTGGTCTCCAGCGCCGCCAGCACATCGGATGTGATCTTCAGCGCTTTGTCGGTCGGCATGGCGCCGTGCCGCGTGATGTCCGCCTGGAGCACGGAGCCGAGCGGCTGCCCCTCGACGTACTCCATGACGATGTACGGCATCAGGGCGCCGTCCAGCTCGTCCTCGCCGGTGTCGAAGACCGAGACGATGTTGGTGTGGGACAGCTTGGCGACCGCCTGCGCCTCGCGCCGGAAGCGCTCGCGGAACGACTGTTCGCGGCCGAGTTCCGTGTGCAGCGTCTTGATGGCGACCTGGCGGTCGAGGGCGGTGTCGTACGCGAGGTACACCGACGCCATGCCGCCTTCTCCGAGCAGGTCGCGCAGCTGGTACCGCCCGCCCGCGACCGAGCCGCCCGCGTAGCGGCCCTGTCCGCCGTCCTGGCTCATGACTGTGCTTCCCCCTCAGCGCAAGATTTACGGGCCAAGTCTGCCCGAGGGCACTGACACGTCAAGCGCGATGCCCGTTCCGTGACCGTACGCGCAAGAAGCGTCGCGCAAGCGTTACAGCGCGGGTGCGGCCCGGGTCGCGCACGGGTCCGGAATTTGCACGGGTACATCGGCAACGGGTTTGATGGCCGGTCCATCTCGAACCGGAGCGTCGCGCGGAGGCTGTAGCGTGACGTGGCGGAGCTCCTCGAGGCGCACGCCTTGAGACGTTGAGGCCCATGAGGACGACCGCGGACGCGGCGCGGACAGAAACGACGGCGAGGACTGATGGCACCCGAACCCGAGGGAAGCGGCGGCGGAGTGTCGGACGCCCCGGAATCATGGGGTATGGGCGGATTGGTCGGCGATGGTCGCTACCGGCTGACGCACCGACTCGGCCGCGGCGGCATGGCGGAAGTGTTCGCCGCCGAGGACGTACGGCTCGGCCGTACCGTCGCGGTGAAGCTGCTGCGCTCCGACCTCGCCGAGGACCCGACCTCCAAGGCCCGCTTCACCCGCGAGGCACAGTCGGTCGCCGGCCTGAACCACCACGCGGTGGTCGCCGTGTACGACTCCGGCGAGGACCAGGTCGGCGGCAGCGTCGTCCCCTACATCGTGATGGAGCTCGTCGAGGGCCGCACGATCCGCGAGCTGCTCCAGAACGCCGAGGCCCCGGGCCCCGAGCAGGCGCTGATCATCGTCTCCGGCGTGCTGGAGGCGCTCGCCTACAGCCACCAGCACGGCATCGTGCACCGCGACATCAAGCCCGCGAACGTGATCATCACGCACAGTGGCGCGGTCAAGGTCATGGACTTCGGCATCGCGCGCGCCCTGCACGGCGCCCAGTCGACCATGACGCAGACCGGCATGGTCATGGGCACGCCCCAGTACCTCTCCCCCGAGCAGGCGCTGGGCAAGGCCGTCGACCACCGCAGCGACCTGTACGCGACGGGCTGCCTGCTGTACGAGCTGCTCGCCCTGCGGCCCCCCTTCACCGGTGAGACGCCGCTGTCGGTGGTCTACCAGCACGTGCAGGACATCCCCGTACCGCCGTCCGAGATGTCGGACGTGGCCCCGCCCGAGCTCGACGGGCTCGTCATGCGCTCCCTCGCCAAGGACCCGGACGACCGGTTCCAGAGCGCGGAGGAGATGCGCGGGCTCGTCCAGTACGGCCTGTCCATGCTCCAGGAGCAGGGCAGCCACACCGGCATGTGGAACACCGGCCCGGTGGAGATGCACGAGGGCGGCCACACCCCCGTCGGCGGCACCTACCCGACGACGGCGATGGGCCACCCGTCGCACGGTGACACCTCGCAGATGCGGGCCGGCGGCGCGATGCTGCCGCCGATGAACCCGGACGACGGGGCGTACGACGGCGGGAACGGCGGCAACCGGGGCGGCCGCGGCAAGATGTGGATCTTCGCGGTGCTCGCGATCATCGCGATCACGGCGGGTGTCGCCTTCGCGGTGAACAAGGCGGGCGGCAACGGCGCCGAGGAGAAGAAGGACCCGCCGAAGGTCTCCGAGTCCTCGCCGAAGCCGGAGAAGACGCCGTCCGAGAAGCCCTCGGACGACGAGGAGACCTCGCCCGGCACCGACCCGGGCACCTCCTCGACCGGCGGTCAGCAGCCGAGCTGGAAGCCGTCCGACATCCCGCCGAACACGCCGAGCAACACCCCGTCGCACACGCCCAGCGTCACGCCGTCGAGCCCCGCCCACACCGACCCGGGCACGACGACCGACGGCGGCACCACCGACGGCGGCACGGACGCCGGTGGCACCACCGACGGCGGCACCGACGTCGGCGGGACGGACGCGGGCGGCACCGACGTCGGCGGCACCGACGCGGGCGGCACCACTCCCTGAGCCCCGCCGCTCACCCGGCGAAGGCCTCGCACACCGCCTCGTACTCCTTCGTCCACCACACCGCCAGGGCCGACGCCGCGGGAAACTGCGGGTCGGCCCTTCGGTCGTGCCGCTGGTAGCGCCAGCGCAGTATCCAGAAGTCGTTCAGCCGCTCCCACCACACCCGGTGCACGGCGGCCGCCACCTCGTACGCCCCGGCCCCGGCGGCCCGCCGGTACGCCGCCGCGTACGCCCGTACCTTCGCCAGCTCCAGCGCGCCGTCCGGCCGTACGAAGAAGATCGCGGCGGCCCGGACCGCCTCCTCCGCGCGCGGCTGCACCGCGAGCCGGTCCCAGTCGACGATCGCGGCGGGCTCGGCGCCCCGGTAGAGCAGGTTCAGCGGATGGAAGTCGCCGTGCACCCACCCGGTGGCGGGCTCGGCGACCGGCGGGGGCCGCCGGTGCGCGTGCCGCTCCAGGAGCGCGCGCCGCTCCACCAGGCGGTGCTCGGCCAGTACGTCGAAGGCGTCCCGGGGCCGGTGCCCGCGTGCCAGCGTCAGCAGCTCGTCGATCAGCGCGTAGGTGTCGGCGGGGTCGGCGCAGTCGTGCGTACGCCGGTCCGGCTCCTCCATGACCCGGTCCAGGCAGGTGTGCACCAGCCCCAGCAGGGCGCCCAGGCGCCGTGACTCCACCGTCGTCAGCTGGGCCCCGTCCCGGTGGCGGCCCTCCACCCAGGGGTGCAGGGCGTAGCAGCGGCCGGCGATGACGGTGACGGTGCCGCCGTGGGTGTCCTCGACGGGCGGGGCGACGGGGACGCCGAACGCCTGGAGGTGGCGGGTGGCGCGGTGCTGGCGCCTGATGGTCTCGCGGTCGCCGTCGAGGTGGTGCTTGAGGAAGTAGTCACCGCGCGTGGTGACGAGGCGGTAGCCGTGGTTGAGCAGGCCCTGGGCCACGGGTTCGCAGGAGAGCGGGTCGCCCGCGTCGCGGTAGCGGCGCAGCAGGTCGCCGACGGGCGGCGGAGGAGCGAGTACAGATGAGCGGGGCACCCGCCAGATGTTAGATCACCGCGTCACAGAGCGTACTCGTACCGTCGCTCGGGGGCGCTGTTGAGGGTGTGCGCGGTGACGAGCCGTGGCTCTATCCGTATGTAGACGGGGTTGAAGGGCTCGCCGTCGACGGAGTGCGGGCCCCGGCCGAAGAGTTCCAGTTCGGCGGCGTCCGGCTCGAAGAGCTCGGCGGTGCCGGTGCACTGGACCGCCCACAGGGTGCCGCCGGCGGGCGCGCGCGGGTCGAAGTTGTCCGCGCCGTACGTGACCACGCTGCCGTGGCAGGCCTGGTGGTGGTTGAACCCCGCGTGCATGCGCAGCAGCACGCGCCCCTGTGCGACGACGTGGCGGGCGACGGCGAGGAAGGGCAGCGCCCGCATGCTGGTGGCGACTCGGCCGTAGGGGACGCGGCGGAGGAGTTCGATGGCGCGGAGGTCCTCGGTGGGCATGCGATTCACTGTCGGTCACCGGGTGGGACCGGGAAAGGGACGGAAGTCCCGAAACGTACGTGGTCAGCGTCTCTCTTCGGCCTGCTTGCGCGCCACGTACGCGGCGGCCTGCGAGCGGCGCTCCATGCCCAGCTTGGACAGCAGGCTGGAGACGTAGTTCTTGATGGTCTTCTCCGCGAGGTGCAGCCGCTCACCGATGACCCGGTTGGTCAGGCCCTCGCCGATCAGGTCGAGGATCTTCCGTTCCTGCTCGGTGAGGTTCGCGAGCCGGTTGTCGCCGTCGGCGCCGCCGTTGCCGCCGGCGTTCCCCGACCGCAGGCGCTCCAGGACGCGGGCGGTCGCCACCGGGTCGAGCAGCGACTTGCCGGCCGCCACGTCGCGTACGGCCGTCAGCAGCTCATTGCCCCGGATGGCCTTGAGGACGTATCCGGACGCACCGGCCATGATGGCGTCGAAAAGTGCCTCGTCGTCGGCGAACGAGGTGAGCATCAGGCATTTGATGTCCTCATTCAGCGAACGGACTTCCCGGCACACCTCGACGCCGCTTCCGTCGGGCAGCCGTACGTCGAGCACGGCCACGTCCGGACGGGTCGCAGGGATCCTGACCAGGGCATCTCCCGCTGTGCCGGCCTCGCCGACCACCTCGATGTCGTCCTCGACGGAGAGCAGTTCGTGGACGCCGCGCCGGACGACTTCGTGGTCGTCGACCAGGAATACGGTGATTTTTCCTTCTTCGGGCACGCCGTCATCCTCACACAAGAACTCTTCCCGTGTCGTGGGTCGCCGGGATAACGTGCCCCTGTTCCGGCGGCCCGCAAGGCTGTGACCAGTGGTTGTTCCCGAATTCTTCGATTTACTTGGATTTCCAAGCAAAATCGCAGGTCAAATGGGGTTTCGCAGTTATGCGAAGCACTGGGTAACGTGCCTTTGGCAGGGCGTTTCGCCGGGGCACCTGTCACACCTGTTCCGGCCGAGTCGCACCCACCCCGTGCACGAGGACGCAGGCAGGTGAGCCGCACTGGTCACCGGCAGACCCCGGGGGCCGGACAGACGGAGGAGCACGCACGTGACCGTGGAGAGCACTGCCGCGCGTAAGCCGCGACGCAGCAGCACCAAGCGCGTCAGCGCCAAGAAACCCCAGCGATCCGAGCCGGAGCTCGTACAGCTGCTCACCCCCGAGGGCGAGCGGATCGAGCACCCGGACTACTCGATCGATCTCACCCCGGACGAACTGCTCGGCCTGTACCGGGACATGGTCCTGACCCGTCGCTTCGACGCCGAGGCCACCGCGCTCCAGCGCCAGGGCGAGCTGGGCCTGTGGGCCTCGCTGCTCGGCCAGGAGGCGGCCCAGATCGGCTCCGGACGGGCTCTGCGTGACGACGACTACGTCTTCCCGACGTACCGCGAGCACGGTGTCGCCTGGTGCCGGGGCGTCGACCCGACCAATCTGCTGGGAATGTTCCGTGGCGTGAACCACGGTGGCTGGGACCCCAACACCAACAATTTCCATCTGTACACGATCGTGATCGGCTCGCAGACGCTGCACGCGACCGGGTACGCCATGGGGGTCGCCAAGGACGGCGCGGACTCCGCGGTCGTCGCGTACTTCGGCGACGGCGCGTCCAGCCAGGGCGATGTCGCCGAATCGTTCACCTTCTCCGCGGTCTACAACGCCCCGGTCGTCTTCTTCTGCCAGAACAACCAGTGGGCGATCTCCGAGCCCACCGAGCGCCAGACCCGCGTGCCGCTCTACCAGCGCGCGCAGGGCTTCGGCTTCCCGGGCGTGCGGGTCGACGGCAACGACGTACTGGCCTGCCTGGCCGTGACCCGCGACGCGCTGGAGCGCGCCCGCCGGGGCGAGGGGCCGACGCTGGTCGAGGCCTTCACGTACCGCATGGGCGCGCACACCACCTCCGACGACCCGACGAAGTACCGGGCCGACGAGGAGCGCGAGGCGTGGGAGGCGAAGGACCCGATCCTGCGCCTGCGCACGTACCTGGAGAAGCAGGGCTTCGCCGACGCGGCCTTCTTCGATGGTCTCGAGGCGGAATCGGAGTCGCTGGGCAAGCGGGTCCGCGAGGCGGTGCGGGCGATGCCCGACCCCGATCAGATGGCGATCTTCGAGAACGTGTACGCGGACGGTCACGCCCTGGTCGACGAGGAGCGGGCGCAGTTCGCCGCGTACCAGGCGTCCTTCGCCGAGGAGGGCAAGTAAGTCATGGCCGTACAGAAGCTCCCCCTCGCGAAGGCGATCAACGAGTCGCTGCGCACCGCCCTGGACACCGACCCCAAGGTCCTGATCATGGGCGAGGACGTCGGCAAGCTCGGCGGCGTCTTCCGTGTCACCGACGGCCTGCAGAAGGACTTCGGCGAGGAGCGGGTCATCGACACCCCGCTCGCCGAGTCCGGCATCGTGGGCACCGCGATCGGCCTGGCCCTGCGCGGCTACCGCCCGGTCGTGGAGATCCAGTTCGACGGGTTCGTCTTCCCGGCGTACGACCAGATCGTCACGCAGCTCGCGAAGATGCACGCCCGCTCGCTCGGCAAGATCAAGATGCCGGTCGTCATCCGCATTCCGTACGGCGGCGGCATCGGCGCGGTCGAGCACCACAGCGAGTCGCCGGAGGCGCTGTTCGCGCACGTCGCCGGTCTGAAGATCGTCTCGCCGTCCAACTCCTCGGACGCCTACTGGATGATGCAGCAGGCCATCCAGAGCGACGACCCGGTGATCTTCTTCGAGCCGAAGCGGCGCTACTGGGACAAGAGCGAGGTCGACACCGAGGCCATCCCCGGCCCGCTCCACAAGGCGCGGGTGGTCCGCGAGGGCGCCGACCTGACGCTCGCGGCGTACGGCCCGATGGTCAAGGTCTGCGTCGAGGCGGCGGCCGCGGCCGCCGAGGAGGGCAAGTCCGTCGAGGTCGTCGACCTGCGGTCGATGTCCCCGATCGACTTCGACACCATCCAGACGTCGGTCGAGAAGACCCGCCACCTGGTCGTCGTCCACGAGGCCCCGGTCTTCTACGGCTCGGGCGCCGAGATCGCCGCCCGCATCACGGAGCGGTGCTTCTACCACCTGGAGGCGCCGGTGCTGAGAGTGGGCGGCTTCCACGCGCCGTACCCGCCGGCGCGCCTGGAGGAGGAGTACTTGCCGGGACTGGACCGGGTACTCGACGCCGTCGACCGCTCGCTTGCGTACTGAGGAGAGCCGTGACGATGACTGAGACATCCGCTCCCGCCGCCGACACGGCGCGCTTCCGCGAGTTCAAGATGCCCGATGTGGGCGAGGGTCTGACCGAGGCCGAGATCCTCAAGTGGTACGTCCAGCCGGGCGACACGGTGACCGACGGCCAGGTGGTGTGCGAGGTCGAGACGGCCAAGGCCGCCGTCGAGCTGCCCATCCCGTACGACGGCGTGGTGCACGAGCTGCGCTTCGGCGAGGGCGTGACGGTCGACGTCGGCCAGGTGATCATCACGGTCGACGTGGCACCGGGCACGGCGGCCGCCGCGCCCGAGGCCCCCGCGCAGGTCCCGGTGGCGGAGCCCGAGCCCGCCCCGGAGCCGGAGGAGGCCAAGCCCGCCGCCCGCCAGCCGGTGCTCGTCGGGTACGGCGTCTCCGAGGCGTCCACCAAGCGCCGCGCCCGCAAGGGGGCGGCGGCTCCCGAGGCCGCCGTCGCCGCCGCGGTCCAGGCCGAGCTCAACGGCCACGGGCACACCGCCCCGGCGTCGCGCCCGCTGGCGAAGCCGCCGGTGCGCAAGCTCGCCAAGGACCTGGGTCTGGACCTGGCCGCGATCACGCCGACCGGCCCCGACGGGATCATCACCCGCGAGGACGTCCACGCGGCGGCGGCGTCCGCCGTACAGCCCGAGCCGGTCGCCGCACGGCCCGAGCCGGCCGCGGCCGAGGCCCCGGCGGTCGCTCCGGCCGAGGCCGTCGGCGGTGCGGCCCGTGAGACCCGTACCCCCGTCAAGGGCGTACGGAAGGCCATCGCGTCGGCCATGGTGAACAGCGCGTTCACCGCGCCGCACGTCACGGAGTTCATCACCTTCGACATCACCCGCACCATGAAGCTCGTCGAAGAGCTGAAGTCCGACAAGGACATGGCGGGCCTGCGCGTGAACCCGCTCCTCCTGATCGCCAAGGCGCTCCTGGTCGCGATCAAGCGCAACCCGGACGTCAACGCGTCCTGGGACGAGGAGAACCAGGAGATCGTGCACAAGGAGTACGTCAACCTGGGCATCGCGGCGGCCACCCCGCGCGGCCTGATCGTCCCGAACATCAAGGACGCCCAGGCCATGACGCTGCCGCGGCTCGCGGCGGCGCTGGGCGAGCTGGTGACGACGGCCCGCGAGGGCAAGACGTCACCGGCGGCGATGCAGGGCGGCACGGTGACCATCACCAACGTCGGCGTCTTCGGCGTCGACACCGGTACGCCGATCCTCAACCCGGGCGAGTCCGCGATCCTCGCGGTCGGGGCGATCAAGCTCCAGCCGTGGGTGCACAAGGGCAAGGTCAAGCCGCGCCAGGTCACCACGCTCGCGCTCTCCTTCGACCACCGCCTGGTCGACGGCGAGCTCGGTTCCCGGGTGCTGGCCGATGTGGCCGCGATCCTGGAACAGCCGAAGCGCCTGATCACCTGGGCCTAGGGGCTCACGCCCTCCGTGGATCGGGTGCCGCCGACGGCGGCACCCGATCCACGCGCCTCCCCCCAACTCGCCCTTTCCGACAACTCGGTGGCCCGGGCGGGACCCAGCGGGGACAGTGAGGCCATGACGTCTCTCGTACATCACGTGACCATCGACTGCGCCGACGCCTACAAGCTCGCCGGCTTCTGGGCCGAAGTTTTCGGCGTCTCCATCTCCGACGACGACGAGCCCGGTGACCCCGAGGCGCTCGTCGAGGCCCCCGGCGGCGCGGCGCTGCTCTTCGTCGCGGTGCCCGAGGCCAAGAGCATCAAGAACCGCCTCCACCTCGACCTGATGCCGGACGACCGCACCCGCGACGAGGAGGTCGAGCGCCTGCTCGCCCTCGGCGCGACCCTCGTCGCCGATCACCGCAGGCCCAACGGGCGGGGCTGGGCGACGCTGGCCGATCCCGAGGGCAACGAGTTCTGCGTGGAGTGCGGCGCCGCCGAGCGCGCGGCGCTGAGCGGCACCCGGCTGCCCGTCACCGCGGACGACGTGACCACCGCCGTACGCCTGGCGGTCGACACGCTCGGCGCGTTCCCGCCCGGCACCTGGACGACTCCGGCCGGTTCCCTGGAGTGGACCTGCTGGGAGACGGTCGAGCACATGAGTGACGACCTCTTCTCCTACGCGGTCCGACTGGGTCCGCGCAATCCGCCGCTCGCCGGCAGCGTGCCCTACCGGTCGTCCCGCGCCCGTGAGGGCGGCCCGGCGAGCAGGGTCTTCGCGGACCCCGCCGCCGGCCCCTCCGGACTGCTCCAGACGCTGGAGGCGAGCGGCGCTCTGCTCGCGGCGATGGTGCGCTCGGCCTCTCCGGACCTGCGCGCCCACCACGCGTACGGGATCTCCGACCCGGAGGGCTTCGCCGCGATGGGCGTCGTGGAGACGCTCGTCCACACCCACGACGTCGCCGAAGGGCTCGCCCAGCCCTGGACGCCGCCCGTGGACCTGTGCGACCGGGCCCTGGCCCGGCTCTTCCCCGACGCCCCGGCCGACGAGGACCGGTGGGCCGTCCTGCTGTGGGCCACCGGCCGCGCCGATCTGCCGGGCCGCGACCGGGTCACCTCGTGGAAGTGGCACAGCGCGCCGCTGTAGCGACTGCCGGTGGGAGAGCCGGGTCGCGGTTGCCGTCGCGATCGACCGGCCCGGTTCTCCCACCCCGGGCCGGTCGACGGCTCGGGCCTGGGCCGAACCCGGCATTCGCCCCGTTTTCACCGCTCACCGGCAGGTGCGGCAAGCGCCGTCCGCCGGTCTCCGCCCGCGTGCCGTGACGTGGAATATCCCGGCGCACCCCACCGTTGGCGTGGTTGTTAAACTTTCAACGACACCGCAGGACCGCCTTGGAGGTGAGCGCGTTGCAGTTCGGGATCTTCAGCGTCGGAGATGTGACGACCGACCCGACCACCGGCAGGACGCCGACGGAGCACGAGCGCATCAAGGCCATGACGGCCATCGCGCTCAAGGCCGAGGAGGTCGGCCTCGACGTCTTCGCGACCGGCGAGCACCACAACCGGCCCTTCGTCCCCTCCTCGCCCACCACCATGCTCGGCTGGATCGCCGCCCGCACCGAGAACATCATCCTGTCCACGTCCACCACGCTGATCACCACCAACGACCCGGTGAAGATCGCCGAGGACTACGCGATGCTCCAGCACCTGGCCGACGGCCGGGTGGACCTGATGATGGGGCGCGGAAACACCGGACCGGTCTACCCGTGGTTCGGCCAGGACATCCGCCAGGGCATCCCGCTCGCCGTCGAGAACTACGCCCTGCTGCACAGGCTGTGGCGCGAGGACGTCGTGGACTGGGAGGGCAAGTTCCGTACGGCCCTCCAGGGCTTCACCTCGACCCCCCGCCCGCTGGACGGCGTACCGCCCTTCGTCTGGCACGGCTCCATCCGCAGCCCGGAGATCGCCGAGCAGGCGGCGTACTACGGCGACGGCTTCTTCGCCAACAACATCTTCTGGCCCAAGGACCACTTCAAGCGCCTCATCAACCTCTACCGCGAGCGCTACGCCCACTACGGCCACGGCACCCCGGACCAGGCGGTCGTCGGGCTCGGCGGGCAGGTGTTCATGCGGAAGAACTCGCAGGACGCGGTGCGCGAGTTCCGTCCGTACTTCGACAACGCGCCGGTGTACGGGCACGGGCCCTCGCTGGAGGAGTTCACCGAGCAGACCCCGCTGACCGTCGGATCGCCGCAGGAGGTCATCGAGAAGACCCTCACCTTCCGTGAGAGCTTCGGCGACTACCAGCGCCAGCTCTTCCTCATGGACCACGCCGGACTCCCCCTCAAGACCGTGCTGGAGCAGCTCGACCTGCTCGGCGAGGAAGTGGTCCCCGTACTCCGCGAGGAGTTCGCCAAGAACCGCCCGGCCCAGGTGCCGGACGGCCCCACCCACGCGGCGCGTGTCGCCGCCGCGCTCGCCCAGGAAGAGGTGACGGCATGAAGCTCGTGGTCGTAGCGGCGGGCCTGAGCGTGCCCTCGTCGACCCGGCTCCTCGCGGACCGGCTGGCGGAGGCGACGCGCACGTCCCTCGGCGACGCCGAGGTCCGCGTCGTCGAGGTGCGGGAGCTGGCCACCGCCATCGCGAACCACCTGGTCACCGGCTTCCCCGGCCCGGCCCTCGCCGACGCGATCGACGCGGTCACGGAGGCGGACGGCCTGATCGCCGTCACCCCCGTGTTCTCCGCCTCGTACAGCGGCCTGTTCAAGTCGTTCTTCGACCTGATCGACAACACCGCCCTGGCCGGCAAGCCGGTCCTGATCGCCGCGACCGGCGGCACGGCCCGCCACTCCCTGGCGCTGGAGCACGCCATGCGCCCGCTCTTCGCCTACCTGCGGGCGCTGGTCGTGCCGACGGCGGTGTACGCCGCCTCGGAGGACTGGGGCTCGGAGGGGACCGCCCGTACGGACGACCTCCCGCGCCGCATCGAGCGGGCGGGCGCCGAGCTGGCCGACCTGATGGAGTCGCGGGCGCGCACCCGCCGGCCCGCCGACGAAGCGGTGCTGCCGTTCGCGCAACAGCTCGCGGCGCTGCGGACCGGCTGAGCGGCTGACGGGCTGACCGGTCCACGGGACGGCCAGGTCCGCCCACACCACCTTGCCGACGTCCGGGACTCCGAGGTCACCGACGGCCCGCAGTCGGCGGTCGCGCCCGGCTCCCGGGCCGCGTTCGTCTCGTACGCCCGCGTCTGATCCGGACGGTTGCCTGTGGGCCTTCGGGACCCGGTCGTGGTCCTGAAGGCCGTCACGCTCCCTGCGGCGTCGCGCCGAACTGTCCTCGGCGTTGCGTCATGGTGGCGACGGCGGCTGTGAAGGCGGCGGTCACGGTGAAACTCCCGATCATGACCATCCCCACGCCGACCACGAAGAGGCCGCTGGAGTCGTCCGACCAGTCGTAGAAGGCCGCGGCGGTCAGGCCGAGCGGGACGCCGAGCATGGCGGCGGCGAGGTGGTGCCGGGAGGCCGCCCAGTACGCCGGCGCGAGCAGCGTCAGCGCCAGCCCGATCACCTGCCATGCCTCATACGGTCCGGTCGTCGTCCCGTCGGGATGCACATCGCGGTGTTGATCCCAGCCCAGCCAGCCGGCCCACGCGGCCATCGCCAGTACGGCGGGCGCGAGGGCGGCCAGGAGATGGGTGGCGGGTTCCGGCAGTCGCTGTCTCATGGCCACAGCGTTCCGTCTCAGCGGGTGGCCGGGCAGAGCGTACGTACTCAGCCGTGGTGAGTACTCCAGCCGACGGCTCCGTCGCCTCGGGTGGGCATTTCCCTGGGCATATGCGGGAGTTGGGCATGGTGCGGTACGGTGACCGAGTCATCACGCTTCGTGTCCGTCCGGACACGGGGCGGTCCCCGGCGGTGCTACCAACACCAAACCGAGGACCTTCACCATCAAGGACTTACAAGGAGTCCCGAGGATGCTTCGGCATGCTATCGCGCCTCTCCGGCGCTACACCAAGGCTTCGCACGACATCGTGCAGCACTCGCGTCTGAACAGCGACGCGAAGATCCTGCTTCTGTACGTACAGGGACTCCCCGAGGGCGCGACCGAGCGGCCGCTGAGCGCGCACGCGGAGCGGCTCGGAATCAAGGGCCGGGCGTACCAGAAGGTCAAGCAACTCCTCACCGCCTGCGGGTACTTGCACGAGTGGCGGCACCAGAACGAGCGCGGCCGGTGGGTGACGGACCAGCTCCTCGCCAACGTCCACCTCACCACCGAGGAGGCGGCGGCCGTCCGGGACGGCGGCGTACCGAGTACGCACACGCGGACGGTCGGTGAACCAGAGCCTCGGGTGGCCGGTGACTACCCTCCGGGGGACAAGAACGAGGAGAAGAACACCCCCACCCCACCCCCCGAC
>NZ_VBVX01000704.1 GCF_005981925.1 Streptomyces albidochromogenes | reverse complement strand
CGATGGCGAGGGCCTTGTCGAGGGCGGTGCCGTCCGGGACGACGTGGCCGACGAGCCCGATGCGTTCGGCTTCCTCGGCCGGGTACGGGCGGCCGGTGAGCAGCATCTCCAGGGCGTGGGTGCGCGGGATCTGGCGCGGCAGGCGTACGGTCGAGCCGCCGATGGGGAAGAGGCCGCGCCGGACCTCGAAGAGGCCGAAGGTGGCGCTGCGGCCCGCGACGCGGATGTCGGTGCCCTGGAGCATCTCCGTACCGCCCGCGACGCAGTGGCCCTCGACGGCGGCGACGACCGGTTTGCGGGGGCGGTGGTGGCGGAGCATGGCCTTCCAGTGCAGGTCGGGGTCGGCCTTCATCCGGTCGCGGTACGCGTCGCCTCCCATTCCCCGGTCGCCGGCGAGGGCCTTGAGGTCCATGCCGGCGCAGAAGTCGCCGCCCGCTCCGGTGAGCACGA
>NZ_VBVX01000703.1 GCF_005981925.1 Streptomyces albidochromogenes | reverse complement strand
GATCGGGCCGGCCCGGTGCTCAGCCGGCCGGGCGCGTCGCGACACCGGCCACGCGCAGCGCCGCGTCGGCCGTCGCGGCGGCGAAGGACTCGGGCGGGCGGCCCGGGTCGGAGCGGTGGATCAGGATGACGCCCTCGATGAGCCCGAACACCAGGTCGGTCCGCAGGGCCAGTTCATCGGTGTCCAGGGCCCCGCAGCAGTCCGTCGCGGCGAGCAGCCGCCCGTAGGCGGCCTTGAGGTCCGCCCGCACCTGGCGGAAGCCGGAGAACGCCTCGGTGCGCACCTCGGGCAGCAGGTACAGCGCGCCGAGGTTGTGCGGGCCGCCGCACAACAGCTCGACGTCGGAGCGGCAGAGCTGCCAGAGCCTGGCCTCGGCCGACGCCGTGCCGTCGGCGAGCAGCCGCTGGGCCAGCTCCAGGGACGGGGCGACGGTGGATTCCAGGAGCCCGGCCAGCAGCTCCTCCTTGCCCGCGACGTAGTGGTACATCGTCGCCTGGCGCATCCCGGCCCGCTCGGCGACGGCGCGGGTCGTCGTGGCCGCGTAACCGTGGGTCGTGAACAACTCCGCCGCCGCTTCGAGGAGTTCCTCACGCGGGGTCAGCCCGCTGTCCGGCCGCTGCTGGGCGCGCGGCCGTCCGACCCGCCGTCCTGTGGTGCTCATGCCGCCGATCGTCGCACACCCACCCCGACCACCCCCGACGCCGGCCGTACAC
>NZ_VBVX01000702.1 GCF_005981925.1 Streptomyces albidochromogenes | reverse complement strand
GCTCAGATGGGGTCGGAAGGGATCTTGGCCGGGAAGTGCGTCGCTCACGTTCGTCTGCGCAATTAGCCTCGATCGTCATGAGCACCTTGCAGACGATTCACGACGTGCCCGTTCTCATGTGCGCCCCCGACGGCGAGCTCATCGGGAACGAGCGCGATGCCTTGGATCTCGTCGGCGATGCCGGCTACCAGGGCGCCCAGTGGGTTGTCATTCCCGCCGGTCGGTTCAGTGAGGCGTTCTTCCAGCTGCGCACCCGCGTCGCCGGCGACATCGTCCAGAAGTTCGCCAACTACCGCCTGGGAATGGTCGTCCTCGGTGACATCTCCCATCACACGGACGAAAGTCCGTCGCTGCGGGACTTCGTCCGTGAGTGCAACCGTGGACGACAGGCGTGGTTCCTCACCGACATCGAGGAACTGCAAGACCGGCTGAAGACGTGAAGGGCAGAGCGGACAGCTCTCTGGTGCTCTTCAGCGGCGGTCCGTGGTGTGCTGACCGTTCGATGGCCGTCCGTACTCGGCTACGCCCCCGCGTCACCTAGGCCCGCCGCTTCTCTGCGCGCACCACTGGTCCCCCCTGCGCACCAATGGGTTCGCAGGTCGACCGGCCGGGCCGGCCGTCCACCGGCCGGGGTGCATGCGTACGTCGGAAGGGTGGTGTCGCACCAACGACCGTCGCCGCACCCGCTGAGCCAGGGGCCGCACCACCCCCAGACCTGTCTCTTATACA
>NZ_VBVX01000701.1 GCF_005981925.1 Streptomyces albidochromogenes | reverse complement strand
CTATCAAATAAACGATAACTGATTTAATGAGCCATTCGCAGTTTCACTGTATAAATTGCTTATACTTAGACATGCATGGCTTAATCTTTGAGACAAGCATATGACTACTGGCAGGATCAACCAGATAACTATCTTAAAAACCCTTGCGGGTTTTCATGTTGTTCAGAAAGACATTACTGTCTTCCATCCCAACAGAAGTTATTCTAAATTGAACAGTTGAATAAATTCAACCGGTAGCTGTTCAACAGCGTATGTTGTTTTACCAACAAACTGTAAACAAACTACATCCATGTAGCCCTCTTTGAATTCCCCTGGTATGATGTCCGCTAAACACTTAATTACAATTAAGAATTAAGGTTTAACATAACCAACCATGGAGGAGGTTACAAGCAGAGAATCACAGAACTAAATCTGGCTATTCAATGCTGCAGACCCCCAAGTAAGTTTTTAGTTAAACACTTGCCATAGGCTAGTAATCCACTAAATCCTTCAGTGCTTATACACGAAATCGTTAGATATTCGGTATAAGACTGTTCAGGCTCCTCTCGTCTTCCCATTAAAATGTTCAGTCGAGAGATAACCCATGTTGCCGTAGCGTAAAGAGCAATAGAAAACTTACGTTTCACCATTTAACTCTCCCCACTAAACAACGAGGCCATATAAACACTGTACTCGAAATGAAGAGCAGAACTCTTTATTTCTTTTCAACTGTGTTTCATGCTTTCGCATAT
>NZ_VBVX01000700.1 GCF_005981925.1 Streptomyces albidochromogenes | reverse complement strand
GCCCCCGACCCCGACGCCGTCCCCGACACCGCGTCCGCCATGCTCAACTTCGACGGCATCTCCTACGCCAAGGGCGCGTCCGCCCTGCGCCAGCTCGTCACCTGGCTCGGCGAGAAGGACTTCCTGGCCGGCATCAACACCCACTTCGCCCGCCACAAGTTCGCCAACGCCACCCTCGCCGACTTCATCGACAACCTCGCCTCCGCCACCGACCGCGACGTCCACGCCTGGGCCGCGCAATGGCTGCGCACCACCGGCGTCGACACCCTCACCCCCGCCGTCACCGAGACGGAGGGCACGTGGCACGTCAGCGTCGGCCGGCAGGGCAGCCGCCCGCACCGCCTCGCCGTCGGCGCGTACGACCGCGACCCCATCGACGGCGCGAGCCTGGTCCTGCGCGAGCGGTTCGAGGTCGACGTACCCCAGGACGAGTCCGCGACCGCACGCCCCGGCCGCCGCCCCGCGCTCGTCGTACTCAACGACGGCGACCTCACCTACGCCAAGATCCGCCTCGACGAGCAGTCGGAGGAGCCGGCGCTGCGCAACCTCTCCGCCGTCCCCGACGCCCTCACCCGCGCCGTCCTGTGGAACACCCTGCGCGACATGGTCCGCGACGGCGAACTGGCGCCCGCCGACTACCTCGAAACCGCCCTCGCCCACCTCCCCGAGGAGACCGACCTCGCCATCGTCCAGGGCGTGCTCGCCTTCGCCCACGGCCAGATCGCCGACCGCTACCT
>NZ_VBVX01000699.1 GCF_005981925.1 Streptomyces albidochromogenes | reverse complement strand
TTTTAGAAGAGGGTTTTATAATTATAATATGTGAGAAGGAGATGGAATGAGAGGGGTGTGATTAGTATATATTGTATGATAAGGAGGTAATAAATATAGATTTGTAGAAAGGAAAAGGATTTGTAAAGATTTGATATTTATTGGGAGTTGTGTTTGATGAGGGTGTGAGTTGTTTTATTAGATAGTGTGAGATGGTAATTGGGGAGGATTGAGAAATGAGATGGGAAAGAATGGAGATATATTATGAGATAGAAAGGAATGAGAAAGATATGGTAGAGGATATATAGATTGGATTGGAGATAGTAAGGAAGATGGGGCTATATAGATGGAGAAATATTTAGGAGGGCGTTAAGATGAAGGATTATTTAGGAGGTTGTTGTGATGAAGGATAAATTATAA
Source organism: Streptomyces albidochromogenes (assembly GCF_005981925.1). Taxonomy (GTDB): domain Bacteria; phylum Actinomycetota; class Actinomycetes; order Streptomycetales; family Streptomycetaceae; genus Streptomyces; species Streptomyces albidochromogenes. Next base: position 341 of record NZ_VBVX01000699.1, on the reverse strand, counting down.
GAGGGTGTTGTGATGAAGGAGAAATTATAGGGGGTTTTGTGATGAAGAAGCGTTATGGGGATTATATTGGAGAGAATTATAATGAGGAATATATAAAGAGAGAGGAGGAATGAGAGGTATATTTAGGAGTAGATTGAAGTATTTTATATATTGAAAAATATATGATGGATAATATTGATTTGTGTTATGGTAATAGAGGAGGAAGATATATATAATATTGTATGAGAAGAGAATTAAGAAATGGATAGATGAGAGATGTAATGTTTAGGATAAGGAAATGATAAGAAGAAAGGTAGAAGGAAAGAAGTAAGAGTTAGAGGAAAAGCGATATGAAGGAAAAG
>NZ_VBVX01000698.1 GCF_005981925.1 Streptomyces albidochromogenes | reverse complement strand
GTCCCGCTGGGGGTCACGTTTCCTTGCGGTGCGCTCTCGCTCGTCGTCATGCGTCCGAGCATACGAGCGCACCCTGACCGGGTTCGCTGTGTGGAGTGCCCGACAGGAACGCGGTGATGTGCGGGGCGGCGTCCCGGAGGGTCGGGAAGTGGCGGTGCACACCCTTGACCGCTGTGTCGGTGTTCACTCCCCACACGGTCATGCCGGCGCGCAGTCCGGCCTGTACGCCGGAAGGCGCGTCCTCGACGACGAGGCAGTTCTCCGGCCGAACGCCGAGGCGAGCGGCGGCGAGGAGGTAGGGCACGGGGGACGGCTTCCCTTCGGCCACCCCGGCCGCGTCGACGACCACCTCGGGAACCGGCAGCCCGGTTCGGGCGAACCGCCCCCGTACGCGGTGCTCGTAGTTGGAGGTCACGAGCGCCCACGCCCCGGCCGGCAGCCCGCGCAGAAGCTCCGCCGCGCCGTCGTAGGCCGCGTACTCCCCGGACCGTACGTCGGCGTCTTCCAGCGCGTGCAACACGGCCAGGCACTCCTGCGGGTCCTCGCCGGGAGCGACAACCGCGAAGGTCTCCACCGGCCGCGTCCGCAACGCGACCCGGTACACCTCGCCGGCGTCCACTCCGTACCGTACGGCCCACTCGGCCCAGACGCGGCGCTGGTTGTCGAGCGCGTCGATGAGAGTGCCGTCGACGTCGAAGAGAACGCAGCGGGGGGTGTGGGTGGTGTGGGTGGGGGTGACG
>NZ_VBVX01000071.1 GCF_005981925.1 Streptomyces albidochromogenes | reverse complement strand
GATCTCGACTTCGCCCCCTCCTCCCCCGTACCGCTGAAGTCCCTCGTGGGCCGGGTGAATTCACTCTGGCGTTACGAGGAGGCGCTGCCGCTCGCCGGTCCGGCGGCCGGCCTGACGCTCGGGGAAGGCCGCACTCCGCTCGTCCCCCTCACGGACCACGTTTCGGCCAAACTCGACTTCCTGATGCCGACGCTGTCCTTCAAGGACCGCGGCGCGGTCGTGCTCGCGGAGCTCGCCCGCCGTCTCGGGCCCGGCCGGGTGGCTCGCGTCGTCGCGGACAGCAGCGGCAACGCAGGGACGGCGATCGCGGCGTACTGCGCGCGGGCCGCACTGCCCTGCGCGGTGTACGTCCCCGAGGCGGCCTCGCCCAAGAAGACCGAGCAGATCCGGGCGCACGGCGCCCACGTCGTCCCGGTCCCCGGAGACCGCGAGGCGGCGGCGCTCGCCGCCCGGGCGGCGGCCGACGAGCCCGGCACGTTCTACGCGAGCCACGTCCACAACCCGTTCTTCCTGCACGGCACCAAGACGTACGTCTACGAACTGTGGGAGGACCTCGGCGGCCGGCTCCCCGACACCCTCGTCGTCCCCGTGGGCAACGGCACGCTGCTGCTCGGCGCCTGGCTCGCCGTCAACGAGCTGCACGCCCACGGGCTCGTCGACCGCCGCCCCGCACTGGTCGCCGTACAGGCCGAGGCGGTGTCGCCGCTGGCGGCGGCCTTCCGCGCGGGGGCGCCGGACCTCGCCGGGAGCGCGTCGCCGTCGCCCGCGCCGCCGACCGTCGCCGAGGGCATCGCCGTCCCCCGGCCCCCGCGCGCCGCGCAGATCCTGCGCGCCGTACGGGAGTCGGGCGGCACCTTCCTGACGGTGAGCGAGCCGCAGATCCGGGCCGCCCAGCTGGACCTCGCGGCCCGCGGGCTGTTCGTCGAGTCGACCGCGGTGGCCTGCTGGGCCGCCGTCACCGCGGACCCGGGCCGGGCGGCCGGCGCCACGGTGGTCCCGCTGTGCGGCGCGGGCGCGAAGACGGGCCTGGCCGCCGGCTAGCGGCGGGGCCCCTCCGGCGGGGCTCGAAGCGCGGGCCGGAACGCCGCCCCGCCGCTAGCCGATCGACGTGTCGCCGAGGGACACCAGCAGCGCGCGCAGCGAGCCGGCGAGGCGCTCGCTCTCCTCGCGGCCCAGCGGGCCCAGCATGCGCGCCTCGTTGGCCAGGTGGTCCGCCATGTACGCGCGGGTGACCTCGTGCCCGTGCTCGGTGAGCCTGATCCGCACCGTGCGCCGGTCGCCGCCGCTCTCCTCGCGGACGCGCTCCACCAGCCCCTTGGCCTCCATGCGGTCGATGCGGTTGGTGATGGCGCCGGAGGTCACCATGGCGGCCTTGAGGAGCGCCCCGGCCGGCAGCGCGTACGGCGGGCCCGAGCGCTGGAGCGTGGTGAGGACGTCGACCTCCCCCAGTTCGAGGCCGCGCTGGGCGGCGAACGTCCTGAACTCCTTGTCCAGGACGCGGCCGAGGCGCTGGAGCCGCCCGAGGACCTGTACGGGCCACAGGTCGTCCTCCAGGTCCGGCCGCTCGGCGACCCACTGGCCGATGATCGCGTCCACCGCGTCGCTCATTGCCTGCTTCCCTTCAACGTACGCAATCTCAACGTTAAGACACTTGACGTTGAGAGACGGGGCCTGGTTTTATCTCAACGTTGAGATTATCAAGCCTGAACCAACGGGAGTCCCATGCCCGACCACGCCCCGGCGCGGACCGCCGCGCACCGCGCCGTCGCACCCGCCACCGCCGCCCCGGCCGGCCCCGCACCGGCGCGGCAGGTCCCCGCCCTCTGGCTCGCGCTCCTCGCCACCCCCGTGGCCGCCGGCGCCAACAGCCCGGTCCTGATCCTTCCCGACATGGCCGACGCGTTCGGGCTCCGGCCGGCGTCGGTCACCTGGCTCGTCACGGCGTTCGCGTGGGCCATGGCGGTCGGCACCCCGCTGATGGCGAGCCTGCTGCGCCGCCGCGGCCTGCGCACCACCCTGCGCGTGAGTACGGTCCTGGTCCTGGCCGGCATCCTGCTCGTGGCGCTCGCCCCCTCGCTGGCGCTCGCCCTGCCGGGCCGGGCGGCGCAGGCGGTGGGCGGCGCGGGCCTCGTCACCTCGGCCATGAGCCTGGCGGGGTCGGTGCGCCGGATGGGCGTCATCACCGCCGGGTTCGGCGTACTGGGCGCGGTCGGGCCCCTGCTGGGGTCCCTGCTGGCCGACGCGTTCTCCTGGCGCGTGTCGCTCGCGGTCTCCGTGCTGGCCCTGGCGGCCCTCCCGGCCGTGACCCGGCGAGCACCCCGTACGACGCCGCCCCCGGCCACGCCCTTCGACGCGCGCGGCGCGTCGCTGCTGGTGGCGCTGGCGACCGCCCTGGTCCTCCTGCCGCACCACCCGCTGCCGGCGGCCGGAGCGGCGCTCGCGGCGGGTGCGGCCCTGGCCGCGCACGTCCGTACCCGCCCCGACGGCTTCGTGCCGGCCGCGCTGCTGCGAACGCCGGCCTTCCTGCTGGCCGCGCTGCCCGCGTGCGCCCTGGCGACGTCGTACTTCACGCTGCTCTTCGCGGTCCCCCAGCTGCTCGCCGCCCGTACCGACTGGTCCACCGCCGCCATCGGCACGGGCCAGCTCGTCGCCCTGCTGGCGGGCTCCTTCCTCTCGCTGGCCCTCGCCGCGGTCTCCGCCCGGCTCGGCCGGCGCAGGGTCCTGACCCTCCTGTTCACCCTGGGCGCGCTGGCGCCGGTGACGGCCGCCGTGAGCACCTGGGCGCCGCTGCTGCTCCTTGCGGCGGCCGCGGCCGTGCTCACCACCACGGCGGGCAACGCGAACCTCGCGGTGTACGCGACCCAGGCCGCCCCGGAGTCCCAACGCCCCACGGTGATCGGCCTTTTCAACCTCTGCTACCAGCTCGGCGGCGCCTTCGGGCCGGCGATCGCGGCCCTGCTCACCCTCTCCTGACCCGGCCCGGCAGGTCTTCGCACGCGCCCTCACCTATGGGAAAATGGTACGAACATGCCATATACACCACACCGAACCCGGAGGTGGATCATGGGGCAGGCACGTGAAGTCATGGACCGGCTGACGGCGGCGCTCACGTCGGGCACGGACCTGAAGGCCGTCATGGAATGTTTCGCGGAGGACGCGGTCGCCGTCACCCCCGACGGGGAGGTCCGGGGGCGGGAGAACATCGGTGAGTACTGGCGTCAGATGACGGACGCGCTGCCGGACAGCGCATACGAGTCGGCGTACAAGTACGAGGCCGGCGACACGGCGTTCGACGAGGGCTTCTTCACCGGCAGGAACACCGGACCGCTGGTCCTGCCGTCCGGCGAGAGCCTGGAGCCGACGCACAGGGACGTCCGGGTGCGCGGGTGCGACGTCGCGACGGTACGGGACGGCAGGATCGTCAGCTACCGGCTCTACTTCGACCAGCTGGACTTCCTCGGCCAGCTCGGCCTCCTGCCGAACGCCCCGGTCTGACGCCGCGCTTCCGGCCGGGGCCCGATTCCCGCCTGGGCCGTGCGGCAGGGGCCGAGGGCAGGCGCCGGCTCAGCGGCTCAGCGGCTCGGCGGCTCAGCGGCTCGGCGGCTCAGCGGCTCGGCCGCTCAACGGCGGGAGGCGCGGGCCACGTAGTAGACGTTCAGGATGTCGCCCTCCACCTCGCGCACCACCACGTCGTCGAACCCGGCGTCCTTGAGCATCTGGAGCGCCCGCTGCCTGCCCCAGACCGTGCCGAGGCCGGCGCCGCCCTCGCCGAGCGAGACGGTCATGCAGTAGAAGACCGAGAAGGTGTAAAGAGTCGGGCCGAGCGGGTGGCCGATGTTCTCCTCCAGCCTGCTGGAGGCGGCGATGTCCCCCATCAGGAACACTCCGTCCTCCCGCAGCGCACCGGCCACGGCCGACAGCGCCCGCTCCGGGCGCGCCAGGTCGTGGATCACGTCGAAGGCCGTGATCAGGTCGTACGAGCCGGCCAGTTCGGCGGTGTCGGACACCACGAACCGGGCGTTGTCGAGCGCCAGCAGCTCCGCCTCCTCGCGCGCCGCCGCGATCCCGGTGTCGGAGATGTCCACGCCGAGGAACTGACTCGCCGGGAACGCCCGGGCCAGCACGTTCACCGCGTGGCCCTGCCCGGTGCCGATGTCCAGCGCGTCGATGCCCTCGCTCAGCCGCTCCGGCAGGCCGGGCACCAGCGGAATGATCGCGTCGACGAGCGCCGCGTCGTACACCCGCGCCGTCTCCTCGGCCTGGAGCTCCTGGAAGCGGGGGTACGCGGAGTACGGGACCCCGCCGCCGCGGCGGAACGAGTCGAGCACCTTGTCCTCGACATGGCCCAGCATCGCCAGGTCCTGCATGAAGGAGGCGAGGTTATCGGGTCCCGCGGCCCGGACGAGGGACGCGGCGTGCTCGGGCGGCAGCCGGTAGGTGCCGTGCGCCGGCTCGTACTCCACGAAGCCGCCGACGGTCATGCCGCCGAGCCACTCCCGTACGTACCGCTCGTCCAGTCGCGTGGCCTCCGCGATCTGCGCGCTCGTCGACGGCGGCAGACCGGCCATGACGTCGAAGAGGCCGGAGCGGTGGCCGAGGCTGCAGAGGTACCCGAGGCAGGAGTCGTTGAGCAGGTGGAGCATCCGCTCCGCGAACTGCTCCTGCCGTACCGGGTCGAGCGTCTGCTCCGTCATCTGACTGTCCTCCTGCCGCCCGCCAGGTCACCACCGACGGTCCGCGGGCCGGAGCGGGCTCCGTCTTCCATGCTCCGCCGGTTGGACCAGGCCCTCCACTCCGCAGCGCGCCCGGTCACCCGAACGCCCCTGCCGCCTTGATTACCGCCGCTGCCACCCGTCGCATGGACCACAGCGGGCGGGCCCGCCAGGGGCTCCCGCGCCGAGCGGGGCGCGTCGCAGACGGGCCGCCGGACCACAGGAGAGGCGCCATGTACGTTCGCACCACATACGCGACAGGTGATCCGGCCCGCCTCGACAGCGTGGCCGAAGCCGTCAGCACCGAGGGCCGCAGGCTGCTGTCGGAGGAGCCGGGCTACCGCGGGATGGGCCTGTTCGTCGACCGCGAGCTCGGAAAGCTCCTGGTGGGGTCGTGGTGGGAGGACGAGGAGAGCCTTCGGGCCAGCGACGACCACCTGCGCGCGCGCCGCGCCGAGCTGCTCGCGCCGTTCGCGGGGACGGTGGCGACCGACAACTGGGAGGCGGCGGTCGTCAGCCCTCCGGAGTCGCTGGGACCGCGTGCGGGGTTCCGGCTGGTCCGCCTTGAGTTCGATCCGGCCGACACGGACCGCCTGGTGGAGACGTTCCGCGAGGCCGCTCTGCCCGGACTGCGGAAGATCCCGGGCTTCGCCGGGGTGTCGCTGCTGCTGGACCGCGCCGGAGGCCGGGCCTCCGTGGGCGCGCTCTACACCGACCGAGAGGCCCTGGCGGCTTCGCGCGGGGCGGTGGCGGCGGTACGGGAGAAGGCCACGGCGCAGGCGCGGGTGATCACGCGCAGCATCGAGGAGTTCGAGGTACTCGTCGCCCGGGTGGTCCCCCACTCCTGACGGCCCGCCACCGCCCGGCCGGCCGTTCGGCCGCCGCGCGAGCGACCCGCCAGGAACGGCCTTGCCCCACCGCATCCAGCACCGCGGGGAAGCATTAAGCGCCGGAGCGAAGCGCTGTTGTGTACACATGGGTCACTCGGTACTCTTGGGCGCATGACGCAGCCGCTACCCATGGAGTCCATCCGCGATGTCCGCGCGCACCTGGCTGAAGTCGTGGAGCGGGCCGACCGCGACGACGTGCCCACGGTCATCACTCGCCGAGGCAGGGAGGTCGCCGCTGTGGTGTCCATCGAGGTGCTGCGGAAGTACCAGGAATGGGAAGAGCGCGAGATCAACCGGATCATCGACGAGCGCATGGCCAGCCAGGCACCCGGCATCCCGATCGAGGACATCATGAGGGAGACGCTGGCGCGCAGTGAGTGAGTACCGCACCGTCTTCCGGCCGGAGGCCCAGGCCGAGCTCCGGAAGATCCCCCGGGACATGGCCCTGCGCATCCTCGCCAAACTGACGGAACTGGAGAGCGACCCTCTCGGCTTCAACACCACCGCGCTCGTGTCCCAGCCCGAGCGCCGCCGCCTGCGAGTCGGGGACTACCGGATCGACTACACCATCGACAACGGAGAACTGGTGGTGTGGGTCGTGCACGTCGGTCATCGCTCCACGGTTTACGACACCTCACCTCGCTGACCGCACGGGCACGACGAAGGGGTCGGCTCCTGGAGGAGCCGACCCCTTCCGACCCGCATGTTCGCCAGGTCGGACGGTCTTTCGCCGGACGTATCAGACGTTGAAGCGGAACTCCACCACGTCGCCGTCCTGCATGACGTACTCCTTGCCCTCCATGCGGGCCTTGCCCTTCGCGCGGGCCTCGGCGACCGAGCCGGTTTCGACCAGGTCGGCGAAGGAGATGACCTCGGCCTTGATGAAGCCCTTCTGGAAGTCGGTGTGGATCACACCGGCCGCCTCGGGGGCCGTCGCGCCCTTCTTGATGGTCCAGGCGCGGGTCTCCTTGGGGCCTGCCGTCAGGTAGGTCTGCAGGCCCAGGGTGTCGAAGCCGACGCGGCCCAGGGTGGCGAGGCCGGGCTCCTCCTGGCCCATGGACTGGAGGAGCTCCAGGGCCTCGTCGTCGTCGAGCTCGATCAGCTCGGACTCGATCTTCGCGTTGAGGAAGATCGCCTCGGCCGGGGCGACCAGGGCGCGCTGCTCGTTCTTGAAGTCCTCGTCGACCAGCTCGTCCTCGTCGACGTTGAAGACGTAGAGGAACGGCTTGGTGGTGAGGAGGTGCAGCTCGTGGAGGAGCTGCCCCTTCTCCGTGCCGGCGGTGATGCCGGCGGCGAAGAGGGTGGTGCCCGCTTCGAGGATCTTCTGCGCCTCCTCGACCGCCGCCAGGACCGCGACCTTCTCCTTCTGGAGGCGCGACTCCTTCGTCAGGCGCGGGACCGCCTTCTCGACCGACTGGAGGTCCGCGAGGATCAGCTCGGTGTTGATCGTCTCGATGTCGTCCTTCGGCGAGACCTTGCCGTCGACGTGTACGACGTTCTCGTCCTTGAACGCACGGATGACCTGGCAGATCGCGTCGGACTCGCGGATGTTCGCCAGGAACTTGTTGCCCAGGCCCTCACCCTCCGAGGCGCCCCGGACGATGCCGGCGATGTCGACGAAGTCGACCGTGGCCGGAAGGATCTTCTGGGAGTTGAAGATCTCGGCGAGCTTCGCCAGGCGGGGGTCGGGGACGCCGACCACGCCGACGTTCGGCTCGATGGTGGCGAACGGGTAGTTGGCCGCCAGCACGTCGTTCTTGGTCAGGGCGTTGAACAGGGTCGACTTGCCGACATTCGGCAGGCCGACGATTCCGATCGTGAGCGACACGTTGGCGACTTCCTGAAGTGAGGACTGGCCCGGGAGTGGACCGATCCCCCAGTTTACGGGCGGGCGGCGCGAGGCCGAAGACGGGAACCCGGCGGGAGCCCGAAGCGGGCCGGCGGGCACTCGCAAGGGGCTCCGATCGGCCACGTGGGCATCGAACGCACGGCCAAGGTCGGCCAAAGGGCGTGTCCTGCGCCTGATTCCTCCCTCCCCGCGACCTACGTTGTCCGGGTGGAGCAACACAGGGCACGTCCCCCTCGTCCCCAGCAGCGGTCGCAGACCCCCCTGCTCCCCCCGGGCGGGTCCGCCGACGGTGCCGCCGCCTACCGGGTGGCGGCGAGACCGCCGCGCCCGGTCCCGCCCGTCGTGCTGGCCCTGCGCCGGCTGCCGAACCCACGGCTGACCGGCCTGGGCAGCGGGCTGTTCGCCGCGGCCGTGATGCTGGTGCTCGGCGGTCTCGACGCGCTGCTGCTCGACGGTTCGCCGATCGTGTACGGCCTGCTGTTCCTGCCGGTCAGCGCCCTGACCGCACTGTGGGTGCGGCCCGCCGACCTGGTCACCGCGCCGATCGCCGTACCCATCGCCTTCGCCGTCGGCCTGGTGCCGATCGCCGGCGGGGCCGGCGGGTTCGGCAGCCGGCTCATGGCGGTGGTCACGGCGCTCGCCGTGCACGCGGGCTGGCTGTACGGCGGCACGCTCGTCGCTGGGGTCATCGCGACCGTACGCAAGGTGCGGCTGATGGCGCGGCGGCGGGCGGCCCAGGCGGCCGCTCAGGCCGCCGCCCAGCGCGCCGCCCGCCGCGGGGCCCCGGACCCGGTGGAATAACGGGGGGTCGCGCGCGGGCGGCGGGCCCGGCGATGCCCCGGCCTGGTCGAACAGTGGGGCGGCGGGCCCGGCGGAGACGCGGGCCTGGTCGAACAGCGGCCCGGGGCTCGGCCGGACCAGTGGATGAGCGGTCCGGCGCAGCAGCCGAGGCGCGGCGCTAGCTGCCGGCGCCCGCCGCCATCGCCGCGCCGACGATCCCCGCGTTGTTCTGCAGCTGCGCCGGGACGATCTCGGCGCGGACACCCTCGATCAGCGGCAGGAACTTCTCGGCCTTGCGGCTGACCCCGCCGCCGATGATGAACAGCTCCGGCGAGAACAGCATCTCGACGTGCGCCAGGTACTTCTGCACCCGGTGCGCCCAGTGCTGCCAGCTCAGGTCCTCGTCCTCCTTGGCCTTCGTGGAGGCGTGCTTCTCCGCGTCGTGGCCGTTCAGCTCCAGGTGGCCGAGCTCGGTGTTGGGGACGAGCTTGCCGTCGATGAACAGCGCGCTGCCGATGCCGGTGCCGAACGTCAGCAGGAAGACGACGCCCTTGCGGCCGGCGCCCGCGCCGAACGTCATCTCGGCCACACCGGCCGCGTCGGCGTCGTTGAGGACGGTGACCGGCAGCCCGAGGCGGTCGCCGAGCAGGGCCCGCGCGTCGACGTCGATCCAGCCCTTGTCGACGTTCGCGGCGGTACGGGTCACTCCGTCCGTGACCACGCCGGGGAACGTGATGCCGACCGGCCCGTTCCAGCCGAAGTTCGAGACGACCTCCCGCACGCACCCGGCCACGTCGTCCGGTGTGGCCGGGTGCGGGGTCAGTACCTTGTGCCGCGGTTGTGCCAGGTCGCCGCGCTCCAGGTTCACGGGAGCGCCCTTGATGCCTGATCCGCCGATGTCAACTCCGAACACGTTCATGGACACAACGTTACGGTGTGGCACCGGCCGGGGCGGTGGAGATCGCGCGAACGCCGCCTGCCGAAGGCCGGACGCCGCCCGGCGCAGGCCGGCCGAAGCTACTCGGAGGCCGGCGTCACGTGCCGGCGAGGCGCGCCGCTTCCGCGCGCAGGTCCCGGCGGAGCTCCTTCGGCAGCGAGAAGGTGATCGACTCGTCGGCGGTCTTCACGGTCTCCACGTCGCCGTAACCGCGCTCGGCCAGCCACTCCAGAACGCCGTCGACGAGTACGTCGGGGACCGAGGCGCCGGAGGTCAGGCCGACCGTGGTGACGCCTTCCAGCCATGCCTCGTCGATCTCGTCGGCGAAGTCGACCAGGTGCGCCGCGGGGGCGCCGGCGTCGAGGGCGACCTCGACCATGCGGATCGAGTTGGAGGAGTTCTTCGAGCCCACGACGATGACGAGCTGCGCGTCCTCGGCCAGCTTCTTCACCGCGATCTGCCGGTTCTGCGTGGCGTAGCAGATGTCGTCGCTGGGGGGCGAGAGCAGGTTGGGGAACTTCTGCTTCAGCGCGTCGACCGTCTCCATCGTCTCGTCGACGGAGAGCGTGGTCTGGGACAGCCAGACGACCTTCGACTCGTCCCGTACGGAGACGTTGGCGACGTCCTCGGGGCCGTCGACCAGGGTGATGTGGTCGGGGGCCTCGCCGGAGGTGCCGATGACCTCTTCGTGGCCCTCGTGGCCGATCAGGAGGATGTCGTAGTCCTCCTTGGCGAAGCGGACCGCTTCCTTGTGGACCTTGGTGACCAGCGGGCAGGTGGCGTCGATCGTCGCGAGCTTGCGCTCCGCGGCCTCCGCGTGCACGGTCGGCGCGACGCCGTGTGCCGAGAACATGACGATCGAGCCCTCGGGGACCTCCGCCGTCACGTCGACGAAGATCGCGCCCTTCTTCTCCAGGGTCTGCACGACGTACTTGTTGTGGACGATCTCGTGCCGCACGTAGATCGGCGCCCCGTACTGCTCCAGGGCCTTCTCCACGGCGATCACGGCACGGTCCACGCCCGCGCAGTAGCCACGGGGAGCGGCGAGAAGGACACGACGGGCGGCGGTAGCAGTCATGTTCCCCATCGTAAGGCCGCGCCACGGACGCCCCGGTTCGCCTCCGTGATCAAGACTGGACGCCCGGCTCCACGTTTCGAGACGTACGGAGGCACGATGACGCAGACCCTGACGGAGACGGCGGGACTGCGGCGGAGCCTCGGATTCAGGGATCTCGTCGTGTACGGGCTGCTGTTCATCGCCCCCATGGCGCCCGTCGGCGTCTTCGGCACGCTCGACGCCAAGTCCCACGGCGCGGTGGCGCTGGTCTACGTCGTCGCCACGGTCGCCATGGCGTTCACCGCATTCAGCTACGCCCAGATGGTCCGGGTGGCCCCCCAGGCGGGTTCGGTCTTCGCGTACGCCCGCACGGCGCTCGGCGAGGGCCCGGGGTTCGTCGCCGGATGGATGGCGGCGCTCGACTACGTGCTGATCCCGGCCGTCGCGTACCTCTTCTCCGGGATCGCGATGCACGCGCTCGTGCCGTCCGTGTCCTCGTGGGTGTGGACGGCGCTGGCGGTCGTCGTGACGACCGGGCTGAACATGTACGGCGTACGGGCGGCCGCGCGCGTGGGCTTCGCGGTGCTGGCCATGGAGATCGTGGTGCTGCTGGTGTTCGTGGTGGCCGCGATCGTGGTGCTCGTGCAGGACGGGGAGCGGCGCGGCTGGCTGTCGCCGCTGTCGGGTGACGGCTCCCTGGGCGGGTTCTCGCTCGCGGCGGTACTGGGCGCGGTGTCGGTGGCGGTGCTGTCGTACCTCGGCTTCGACGCGATCGCGTCGTTCGCGGAGGAGGTGACGGGGGGCTCCGCGAAGGTGGCGCGGGCGGTGCTGTGCTGCCTGGCCCTGGCCGGTTTCCTCTTCGTGGCGCAGACGTATCTGGCGGCGCTGCTCCAGCCGGTGACGGCCGCCGGACTCGCCGCCGAGCCGGGCAAGCAGGGGACGGCGTTCTACGACGCGGTGGACGCCTCGGCCGGGACCTGGCTGGGCGATCTGGTGGCGGTGAGCAAGGCGGTCGGCGCGGCGTTCGCGGCGCTGGCGGGGCAGGCGGCGGCGGGCCGGCTGCTGTTCGCGATGGCCAGGGAGCGCCGGCTGCCGCGCGTGCTGGCGCGGGTCGACGCCGCTTCGGGCGTGCCGCGGCCCGCCCTGGGTCTCGCGGCGGTGGTGACGCTGGTGGCGGCGGTGTGGGCGTCGCGGCGCGACGACGGACTCGACCACCTGGTGTCGGTGGTCGACATCGGGGCGCTGACGGCGTTCGTGCTGCTGCACGCGTCGGTGGTGAGCTGGTTCGCCGTACGGCGCATGGAGGGGCCGCCGGTGTGGTGGCGGCACGTGCTGCTGCCGGTGCTGGGCGCGGCGGTGGCGGTCGCGGTGATCGTGGAGGCGTCCGGGACGGCGCAGGTGGTGGGGGCGGTGTGGCTGGTGGTGGGCCTGGTCGTGATGGCCGCGCAGCGCGGGCGCCGGACCGGCCACGGTGTCAGTGCCGACGGCTAGCCTTCGTACATGGCTCTGAATACGTCCGCGGACGCCCCGCTGCCGGTCGGTCAGGTCTCGCGCCTGATCGGCGGGTGGATCGACCGGCTCGGCGCGGTGTGGGTGGAGGGACAGATCACGCAGATCTCGCGCCGGCCCGGCGCCGGGGTCGTCTTCCTGACGCTGCGCGACCCCTCGCACGACATCTCGGTGGGCGTGACGTGCTTCCGGCAGGTCTTTGACCCGATCGCGGACGTGGTGGCGGAGGGCGCGCGGGTCGTGGTGCACGCGAAGCCCGAGTGGTACGCGCCGCGCGGGCAGCTGTCGCTGCGGGCGACGGCGATGAAGCCGGTGGGCATCGGCGAGCTGCTCGCGCGGCTGGAGCAGCTGAAGAAGACGCTGGCGGGCGAGGGGCTGTTCGCGCTCGACCGCAAGCGGCCGCTGCCGTTCCTGCCGCAGCGGATCGGCCTGGTCACCGGCCGGGCGTCGGCGGCCGAGCGCGACGTCCTGGAGAACGCGCGCCGGCGCTGGCCGGCGGTCCGCTTCGAGGTGCGGAATGTGGCGGTGCAGGGGGTGAGCGCCGTCGCGCAGGTCGTCCAGGCCGTCAAGGAGCTGGACGAGCTGCCGGAGGTCGACGTGATCATCGTGGCGCGGGGCGGCGGCAGCGTCGAGGACCTGCTGCCGTTCTCCGACGAGCAGCTCGTGCGGACGGTGTCCGGCTGCCGTACGCCGGTGGTGTCGGCGATCGGGCACGAGCCGGACTCGCCGCTGCTGGATCTGGTCGCGGACCTGCGGGCGTCGACGCCGACGGACGCGGCGAAGAAGGTCGTGCCGGACGTCGGCGAGGAGCTGGACCGCGTGCAGTTGCTGCGCGACCGGGCGCTGCGGACCGTGCGGGGGCTGCTGGACCGCGAGGAGCGGGGGCTGGCGCACGCGCTGGCCAGGCCGGTGATGGAGCGGCCGCAGCGGATGGTGGACGACCGCGAGGCCGAGGTCGACGCCCTGGTGGCGCGCAGCCGGCGCACGCTGGGGCATCTGCTGGACCGCGCGGACTCCGAGCTGTCCCACACCCGGGCCCGGGTGGTGGCCCTGTCCCCGGCGGCGACGCTCCAGCGGGGGTACGCGGTGCTCCAGCGGGCGGACGGCGGCGTGGTCCGCTCCCCCGGCGAGGTCGCGGCCGGTGACGGGCTGCGGGCGCGGGTGGCCGAGGGCGAGTTCGCGGTGCGCGTCGCGGAGTGACGCCGCCACCGGCCGGGGCCGCCCGGCCGCGGCCTTTTCCCGCTCCTACCTAAGGTGGATCACATGGCAGAAACGGACGAAGCAGCGACGACGCTCGGGTACGAGCAGGCCCGGGACGAGCTGATCGACGTCGTACGGCGGCTGGAAGCGGGCGGTACGACGCTGGAGGAGTCGCTGGCGCTCTGGGAGCGCGGCGAGGAGCTGGCGAAGGTCTGCCGGCGCTGGCTCGACGGGGCCAGGGCCCGCCTGGACGCGTCGCTCGCCGAGGAGGGCTGAGGCGGCGCCCTCAAGGGCGCGCGGGAATACGCGGGGGTGCGCGGTCGCTGTGAGGCGAGACACCATGGTCTCGCTTTAGTTGAAAGTTAACCTACTTTCGCCTACGGTGAGATCACAGCCTGATCCCCCGCCGCTGTCCGGAAGGTAATCCGCATGTCTCTCGTACTTGACCCCGCCGCCCAGGACCTCCTCTTCCGCGAGGCCCGCACCGCGAACACGTTCACGGACGAGCCGGTGACCGACGAGCAGGTCCAGGCGATCTACGACCTGGTCAAGTTCGGCCCGACCGCGTTCAACCAGACGCCGCTGCGCATCGTCCTGGTCCGCACCCCCGAGGCCCGCCAGCGCCTCGTCCCGCACCTGGCCGAGGGCAACCAGGCGAAGACCGCCGCCGCCCCGCTGGTCGCGATCCTCGCCGCCGACAACGAGTTCCACCACGAGCTGCCGGACCTCTTCCCGCACTTCCCGCAGGCGCGCGACATCTTCTTCTCCACGCGTCCGGCCCGTGAGTCCGCCGCCGGCCTCAACGCCGCACTGCAGGCCGCGTACTTCATCGTCGGCGTCCGCGCCGCCGGCCTGGCCGCGGGCCCGATGACCGGCTTCGACCACGCCGGCGTCCAGAAGGAGTTCCTCGACGACGACCACACCCCGCTGATGATCGTCAACATCGGCAAGCCGGGCGACGACGCGTGGTTCCCGCGCTCCCCCCGCCTGTCCTACGACGACGTCATCACCACGGTCTGATCACGCCGGTCGCCCACACGACGAAGCCGCCGCACCCGAGGGTGCGGCGGCTTCGTCGTTCAAGCGCCGTTCGAGCGTGACGCCGTACACGCGTCGGTCAGGACTTCTTCGCTTCCAGCGCCCCGGCCATCTCGGCCAGCCGCTTGTGCGACGCCGTTCCCGTGACCACGGTGGTCGCGCCCTTCTCCTCGCGCACGAGCGCGTCGTACTTCGGGCCCTCCCAGCGCTGCCAGGTCTCGTCACCGACCCGCAGGGTCTTCTCGGTCTTCGTCGCCTTCTGGCTGACCTCGTGGACGAACTTCTCCGCCGGCCCGCTCGACTGCTCGACCGCGACGTACTCCCGTTCCGGGTCGAGGAACCCGAGGTGCCAGGCGTCGGACTCCTGCCGGTCGTACGAGACCGACGTCGGCTTCCAGGTCTCGGGGAGGCCCACCGGGGCGGCCACCGGGTACGGAGCCGCCCGCCGGGCCGTGATGAGCTCGACCCGGTAGTCGACCGGCTTCACCGGGTCCGCCGAGTCGTCGTGCGGGACGAGGGTGTACACACCGGCGACGACGACGCCGATCGCCGCCATCGACAGCACCATGTCCCGGACCGTCTGCTTGCCTTTCATACCTGCCACGCCCCCCATGGTCCCCCATGCCGGTCGACGGCCCGCGCGAGGGGCATCTCATCCCGATATGCCGCTCATACGTGCCCCCCTCTGCTCATTTTGTCGACGTACCGATAGAGTCGGCACCACCCTCTCCACTCCGGCCGTCGCCGTACAGAAAGGTGCGCTCCGATGACCGAGCACCATCTTCCGTCTCAGCTCGAGGTCTCGCCCGAGGCCCCCGACCGCAACCTGGCCCTGGAGCTCGTCCGGGTCACCGAGGCCGCCGCCATGGCCGCCGGGCGGTGGGTCGGCCGCGGTGACAAGATCGGCGCGGACGGCGCAGCGGTGAAGGCCATGCGGACGCTCGTCTCGACCGTATCGATGAACGGCATCGTCGTCATCGGTGAGGGCGAGAAGGACGAAGCCCCGATGCTCTTCAACGGGGAGCGCGTGGGCGACGGCACCGGGGCCGAGGTCGACATCGCCGTCGACCCCATCGACGGCACCACGCTCAACGCCAAGGGCATGCCGAACGCCATCGCCGTGCTGGCCGCCGCGGACCGCGGCACCATGTTCGACCCGTCCGCGGTCTTCTACATGGAGAAGCTCGTCACGGGCCCGGAGGCCGCCGACTTCGTCGACATCAACGCCCCCGTCTCGGTCAACATCCGCCGGGTCGCCAAGGCCAAGCACTCGGCGCCCGAGGACGTCACCGTGATGATCCTCGACCGCCCCCGCCACGAGGGCATCGTCAAGGAGATCCGCGAGACGGGCGCGCGCATCAAGTTCATCTCCGACGGCGATGTCGCCGGCTCGGTCATGGCCGTGCGCGAGGGCACCGGCGTCGACCTGCTCATGGGCATCGGCGGCACGCCCGAGGGCATCATCTCGGCCTGCGCCATCAAGTGCCTCGGCGGCACGATCCAGGGCAAGCTGTGGCCCAAGGACGAGGCCGAGCGCCAGAAGGCGCTCGACGCGGGCCACGACCTGGACCGCGTACTGCACACGAACGACCTGGTCAGCGGCGAGAACGTGTTCTTCGTCGCCACCGGCATCACGGACGGCGAGCTGCTGCGCGGCGTCCGCTACCGCTCCGAGACCGCCACCACGCAGTCCCTGGTGATGCGTTCCAAGTCGGGCACGATCCGCCAGATCGACTCGACCCACCGCCTGTCCAAGCTGCGCGCGTACAGCGCCATCGACTTCGACCGCGCGAAGTAGGCCGCGACCGTACGAGCGCGGGAACGAGAAAGGGGCGGCCCCGGCTGTGCGGCGGGGGCGCCCCTTTTCTTTCTCGCTCGTGTCAGCCGGCGGCGGCGATCCGGCTGCCGGGCGAGGATGCCTTCAGTTCCATCTCGCGCCGCCTGCGCCGCGCCAGCACCACCCGGCGCTCGGCGGCGGTCAGGCCGCCCCAGACGCCGTACGGCTCGGGCTGGAGCAGGGCGTGCTCGCGGCACTCGACCATGACCGGGCACCTCGCGCAGACCCGCTTCGCGGCTTCCTCCCGGGCCAGCCGCGCGGCCGTCGGCTCCTTCGACGGTGCGAAGAAGAGCCCGGCTTCGTCGCGGCGGCACACCGCCTCCGAGTGCCAGGGGCCGGCCTGTTCCCGAGCCGGCGCGCGCTGCGACGGGACGGCGGCGACCTGCAGGGACTGATGCGGCGGATGCAGCACGGTCTACTCCTGACGACGGCTTCGGGAGCGAGCAGCGATGCAGCAGTCCCTACCCGCTGTGCGCGCGCCTATGCACAGGGTTTCGAACGCGTCAGTGCCCGAGGTGTTTGCGCACGCGACCGTGGAGGTCCGCGACGCGCTTCCCGCGCTTGGGCTTGGCCTCGATGTTGCCGAACACCGAGTAGCCGTTGATGACCACGACCGGCGCCTCGGGATCGTGCGCTTCGAGGGTGTCGACCTCGAAGTTGCCGAAGATCCCCGTACCGCCGCCGCGCAGCGTGATGTTCTCGGGGACGCGCACTTCGACGTTGCCGAACAGCGAGGTCGCGTTGATCACGGTGAGCCGCTGGCCGAAAAGCGCCTCCGTGAGGTCGATCTCGACACTGCCGAAGAGCGCGAAGGCGTTCGTCCTGCTGCCGATCCGCCAGCGCCCCTTGCGCGTCGAGCTGCTGAACACGGCGACCAAGTTCTCCGCCGCGACCGGCGCCGAGGGGTCGACCGGGTCGTACGCCGCCGGGGCCGGCGCGGGGCGGGCGCCGCCGCCCGGCGCGGGCAGGTCCTGGACCAGCGGCTCCAGTTCGGCCACGGTCTTGGCGCGGTAGACGGATTCGACGCGGTCGGCGTGCTCCTCGGCGGTCAGCCTGCCCTCGGCCACGGCGTCGCGCAGGATGTCCGCGACCCGGTCGCGGTCCGCGTCGGACGCGCGGAGGGCCGGCTCGGCCGGCAACGGCGGGGCGGGCGGCTGCTGCTGGGCGTGCTTCTCGAGGTCCACCGCCCCAGCGTACCCAAACGCGATAGATCGCGACTAGTGCGCGCGTGCGCCAACTGAGCCTTACCTCACAGACCCGGCGCCCGGCGCGCGTCTTACGCTGGGGGACGGGCTGCGCCAATGGAGGCCAGTTGCCATCTGCCGAGTTGAGGAATGGCCGAAATGCCAGAGTTTGCGTACTCCGATCTGCTCCCCCTGGGAGAGGACACCACGCCCTATCGCCTGGTGACCGCCGAGGGTGTCTCCACCTTCGAGGCCGACGGCCGTACGTTCCTCAAGGTCGACCCGGAGGCGCTGCGCACCCTGGCCGCCGAGGCGATGCACGACATCTCGCACTACCTGCGGCCCGCGCACCTGGCCCAGCTGCGCCGGATCGTCGACGACCCGGAGGCGTCCTCCAACGACAAGTTCGTCGCCCTGGACCTGCTGAAGAACGCGAACATCGCGGCGGCGGGCGTCCTGCCGATGTGCCAGGACACCGGCACCGCGATCGTCATGGGCAAGCGCGGCCAGAACGTGCTCACCGAGGGCGGCGACGAGGAAGCCCTCTCGCACGGCATCTTCGACGCCTACACCAAGCTCAACCTGCGGTACTCGCAGATGGCCCCGCTGAACATGTGGGAGGAGAAGAACACCGGCTCGAACCTGCCCGCGCAGATCGAGCTGTACGCGACCGACGGCGGCGCGTACAAGTTCCTCTTCATGGCGAAGGGCGGCGGTTCCGCCAACAAGTCCTTCCTCTACCAGGAGACGAAGGCGGTCCTCAACGAGACCTCCATGATGAAGTTCCTGGAGGAGAAGATCCGCTCGCTGGGCACGGCCGCGTGCCCGCCGTACCACCTGGCGATCGTCGTCGGCGGCACGTCGGCCGAGTTCGCGCTCAAGACCGCGAAGTACGCCTCCGCGCACTACCTGGACGAGCTGCCCTCCGAGGGCTCCCCGACCGGCCACGGCTTCCGCGACAAGGAGCTGGAGGAGAAGGTCTTCGAGCTGACGCAGAAGATCGGCATCGGCGCGCAGTTCGGCGGCAAGTACTTCTGCCACGACGTGCGCGTGGTGCGCCTGCCGCGCCACGGCGCCTCGCTGCCCGTCGCGATCGCCGTGTCCTGCTCGGCGGACCGCCAGGCCGTCGCGAAGATCACCGCCGAGGGCGTCTTCCTGGAGCAGCTGGAGAAGGACCCGGCGCGCTTCCTCCCCGACACCACCGACGAGCACCTCGACGAGGCCGGTGATGTCGTGAAGATCGACCTGAACCGGCCCATGGACGAGGTCCTCGCCGAGCTCACCAAGTACCCCGTCAAGACCCGCCTGTCCCTCACCGGACCGCTCGTCGTCGCCCGTGACATCGCGCACGCGAAGATCAAGGAGCGGCTGGACGCGGGCGAGGAGATGCCGCAGTACCTGAAGGACCACCCGGTGTACTACGCCGGTCCGGCCAAGACCCCCGAGGGGTACGCGTCCGGGTCCTTCGGCCCGACGACGGCCGGCCGCATGGACTCCTACGTCGAGCAGTTCCAGGCGGCGGGCGGCTCCAAGGTCATGCTCGCCAAGGGCAACCGCTCGAAGCAGGTGACCGACGCCTGCGGGACGCACGGCGGCTTCTACCTCGGCTCGATCGGCGGCCCCGCGGCGCGGCTCGCGCAGGACTGCATCAAGAAGGTCGAGGTCGTCGAGTACGAGGAGCTCGGCATGGAGGCGGTCTGGCGGATCGAGGTCGAGGACTTCCCCGCGTTCATCGTGGTCGACGACAAGGGCAACGACTTCTTCACCGAGCCGGCCCCGGCCCCGACGTTCACCTCGATCCCGGTCCGGGGTCCCGGCCTGGCCTGAGTCCCGGCCCACGGCGTCAGGCGAACCGCTGGTTCGCCGCGCCCGTGCAGGGCTGGAGCCGCAGCGGGTCCTTGGCCGCCGCGAGCGTTACGCACAGGCCCGTGGAGGCCGCCGGGCGGATCGTGGACCCGTCACGCACGAACTGCTGGTTCGCCGCTCCCGAGCAGTTCCACAGGACCAGGCCGGCGCCCGCCTGGTACTTGGCGCCGGGCACGTCCAGGCACCGGTCGTGGGTCAGCTCCGTACGGACCGACTTCTGGGCGGTGTCGTACCACCAGCCCTGGTTGCGGCCGCCGTGGCAGTCCCAGCCGCCGACCGCCGTGCCGTTGCGGGTCGTCGACCCCGGCACGTCGGCGCAGGTGCCCGTCCCCTCGTTCCTCAGCGGCTTGTACACGTCGTCCCACGCCCCCGCGAAGAGCACCGGCTTTCCGGTGCTCGCCGGATCCGCGCAGCTCGCTTCCCGCAGCGCGGAGCCGTAGACCTGGGTGAGGCAGGACGCGAAGGCCGCGTGGCCGCGGATGTTCGGGTGGAAGGACTGGCGGACCGAGTTCGAGTCCGGCAGCCCGGGCTTGGAGAGGTCGATGTACAGACCGCGTGCCCACGGGTCCTCCATGCAGACCTCGTGGCCGTGGAAGAGGCGGGAGTTGTCGAGATAGACGGTGGCCGTGTTCGCCGCCGCCCTGCGCATCCCGCGTTCGAACGCGGAGACCGCGGTGTCGCGGCCCCAGGACGCGTCGGAGTCGTACCCCGCGCAGCCGCCCGGGATCTTGCCGGGGAAGTTCGGGTTGTCCTTGAAGTCGGGACCGATGGGGCTCGGGTAGCCCATCACGACCATCTTGTAGTCGCCGTCGGCGTACCCGGCGTCGCGCATGACCGTCCGCAGGTCGCGGACCGTCTGCTCGACCTTGGGCACGAGCGCGTCGACGCGCGCCTGCCAGCCGGGCGCGTACTTGGGCGCGCAGGCTCCCTGGAACGTCAGCCAGCGCGTGACGCAGTCGGTCATCACCGGCCCGAACTGAAGGTCGTCGTTGGCGCCGGCGACCAGCAGCACCATCTTGATGCGGGTGTTGCGGGCCTTCACGGCCAGGTTGTCGCTCTGGACCAGCTCGTCGGCGTACTGCTTGCTCCCGCCGATCCGGATGTTTCCGGTGTACGCGCCCGAGCAGGAGACGTTGTACGTGACGTCGGCCGGGATGCCGGTGCGGTGGATCGCGGCGTCCGGCGAGCGGTGGCACCAGTTGTCGGGCCCGTTGGTGCCGGGTTCGTACGTGCCGACTCCCTCGCCGGATATCTCGCTGTCGCCGAGCGAGATGAGCCCGGTCTTGCGCTGGTCCATCGGCCGCTCGGCCGGGCTGCCGTACAGCTTCACGGCCTCGGCGGCCCGTACGGCCTCCAGTTCGGCCGGAAGCGGTGTGGAGGCCGACGCGGTCCTGTCGGCGGCGGTGGCGGGGGCCGTCGCCACCAGGCCGCCCCCCATGGCCGCCGCCAGTGCGGCGGCGGCCGCGACCGCAGAGCGAAGTCTGAGCCGTGTGCGCTTCATTGCGCCTCCCCGGTTTGTTGTTACCCCCGGTATTTACTGGCCGGTAGGCGACTTGGGAATACGCAGAACAAGACAAGTGCTCAACTTTTCCAGGAGGTACATGATCATGACGAGCGACGACCAGCGGGCCGAGTACCGGGTCGAGCACGACTCGATGGGCGAGGTACGGGTGCCGGCGCACGCCAAGTGGCGCGCCCAGACCCAGCGGGCCGTGCAGAACTTCCCCCTCTCCGGGCAGCGCCTGGAGCGCGCCCACATCGAGGCCCTGGCCCGCATCAAGGCCGCCGCGGCCCTGGTCAACGCCGAACTCGGCGTACTCGACCGGGACATCGCGCGGGCGGTCGGGGAGGCGGCCGAGGAGGTCGCGCGAGGGCAGTGGGACGAGCACTTCCCGGTGGACGTCTTCCAGACGGGTTCCGGCACGTCGTCCAACATGAACATGAACGAGGTCGTCGCCACGCTGGCCACCGAGCGCCTCGGCCGCCCGGTCCACCCCAACGACCACGTCAACGCCTCACAGTCGTCCAACGACGTGTTCCCGTCGTCCATCCACATCGCGGCGACCGCCGCCGTGACGGGCGACCTGATCCCCGCCCTCGACCACCTCGCGGCCGCGCTGGAGCGCAAGGCGGCGGAGTTCGCGGACGTGGTGAAGTCCGGTCGTACGCACCTGATGGACGCCACGCCGGTCACCCTCGGCCAGGAGTTCGGCGGATACGCCGCCGCCGTGCGGTACGGCGTCGAGCGGCTGCGGGCGGCGCTCCCCCGCCTCGCGGAACTCCCCCTCGGCGGTACGGCCGTGGGCACCGGCATCAACACCCCGCCCGGCTTCTCGGCCGCCGTCATCGCCGAGGTCGCCCGCACCACGGGACTGCCGCTCACCGAGGCCCGCGACCACTTCGAGGCGCAGGGCGCGCGGGACGGGCTCGTCGAGACGTCCGGCCAGCTCCGTACCATCGCGGTCTCCCTCACCAAGATCTCCAACGACCTGCGCTGGATGGCGTCGGGACCGCGCACCGGATTGGCCGAGATCAGCCTTCCCGACCTCCAGCCGGGCTCGTCGATCATGCCCGGCAAGGTCAACCCGGTCGTACCCGAGGCCGTACTGATGGTCGCGGCCCAGGTGACGGGCAACGACACGACCGTCGCCGTGGCCGGCGCGGCGGGCAACTTCGAGCTGAACGTCATGCTCCCGGTGATGGCCAAGAACCTGCTGGAGTCGGTGCGGCTGCTCGCCAACGCCTCGCGGCTGCTGGCCGACCGCACGATCGACGGCATCACCGCTCACGTCGAACGCGCCCGCGAGTACGCCGAGTCGTCGCCGTCGGTCGTCACCCCGCTCAACAAGTACATCGGCTACGAGGAGGCCGCGAAGGTCGCGAAGAAGTCCCTCGCCGAGCGGAAGACGATCCGTGAAGTCGTCCTGGAGTCCGGGTACGTCGAGCGGGGCGACCTGACCGAGCAGCAGCTCGACGAGGCGCTGGACGTCCTGCGCATGACCCGGCCGTGAGCTGGGCATGACCCGGCTGTGACCGGGCGGTGGTCCGGCGACGGCGCACCCGTGACCTCGGTCGCGGCAGTCCGTGGCCGGTGCTCCTAAGATCTGCTCATGACAGATACGGCGGGCGGTGCGGGCAGGGCGCGTTGGGCGCCGGGAGACCACATCCTCTGGCGCTATCGCGGCAATGCCGACGACCGGATCCACATCTGCCGCCCCGTCACGGTCGTGCGCGACACCGACGAGCTGCTGGCGGTGTGGATGGCACCGGGCACCCAGTGCGTCCGGCCGGTGCTCGCGGACGGCACGTCCGTGCACGAGGAGCCTCTGGCCACCCGGTACACGGCGCCCCGGACCACCACCACCTCGCGGTGGTGGGGCACCGGCGTGCTGAAGCTGGCTCGGCCGGACGACCCCTGGTCGGTGTGGCTGTTCTGGGAGCCCGGCTGGCGGTTCAAGAACTGGTACGTGAACCTGGAGGAGCCGCGCACCCGGTGGACGGGAGGCGTCGACTCGGAGGACCACTTCCTGGACATCTCCGTGCACCCGGACCGCGCCTGGAACTGGCTCGACGAGGACGAGTTCGAGCAGGCGCGCCGGGTGGGGCTGCTGAGCGAGGAACAGGCCGGGCGGGTACGGGAGGCGGGGCGCGCGGCGGTCGGCCTGATCACCGCGTGGGGCGCGCCGTTCCGCGACGGCTGGGAGAACTGGCGGCCCGATCCGAGATGGGCCGTTCCCCGGTTGCCCGATGACTGGGACCGCACTCCTGTTCACACGGCTCCGTGAGACCCTTGAAAGGCCCCCATGGGTCAAACGTAGGATCGCCTTCCGCAACACTGAGCGCACTGAGCGCACCGGTACCGCAGGCAACTGGCGGTACAGGCGCAGAAACTGACCGTATGTCACCACAGGGGGGTGGAGCCGTGCCGGAGAGGAAGTCCGCCGGGTTCGGGGGCCACCGCCCTGTCGAGGCCGCCCGCAGAGCGGGTATATCGCCACACAAAGCGATTGCATCGCACAAGCTCCCCGGACGGACGGAACCCCACGCGTGACGGAGCACCAGTCCACCCCGCACGAAGGCCGGCAGCCCCTGGTCGCCAGGCCGCACGAGCGCACCCGGCCACGGCAGGAGGAGGCGCCGGCGGTGCCGAGCCCCATGCCCGCTCCCGTGCCGGCCGCGGGCGACGGGACCCCGGAGCCGGCCGCGACGGCCAGGAGCGAGGGCGACCGGCTGCGGTTCGTCGGCGCGGCGACGCGGCGGATCGCCCGCGGCATCGACCTCGACGAGATCGTGCTCGGCCTGTGCCGGGCGTCCGTGCCGACCTTCACCGACGCGATCCTGGTCTACCTGCGCGACCCGCTGCCGGTCGGCGACGAGCGCCCCGCCGTACCGTTCATGCTGCGCCTGCGCCGCACCGACCGGCTGCGTTTAGCGGACGAGGGGGCCGAGGAGATCGACCTCCAGGTCGAGCCGCTGCCCGCCCCGCAGCTGTGCGAGGTGCGCAGCGGCGGCGCGCTGGCCGAGGTGCTCAGGGGCGTACGACCGGTGTTCGGCGACACGTCGTCGGCGCGGGTGGCCCTGTCCGAGCTGCTCGGTGAGGCCATGAGCCTGCCGTCCGGGCGCCGGGCGATCCTCGCGCCGCTGCGCGGCCGGCGCCGCGTGATCGGCGCCGCCGTGTTCCTGCGCCGCCCCGAACGTCCCGCGTTCGAGGCGAACGACCTGCTGGTCGCCGCGCAGCTGGCCACCCACACGGCGCTGGGCATCGACAAGGCCGTGCTGTACGGGCGCGAGGCGTACATCGCCGACGAGCTCCAGCGCACCATGCTGCCCGACTCGCTGCCGCAGCCGACCGGCGTCAAGCTGGCCTCCCGCTACCTGCCGGCCGCCGAGACGGCCCGGGTCGGCGGTGACTGGTACGACGCGATCCCGCTGCCCGGGAGCCGCGTCGCGCTGGTCGTCGGCGACGTCATGGGCCACTCCATGACGTCGGCCGCCATCATGGGCCAGCTGCGGACGACGGCGCAGACCCTCGCCGGTCTCGACCTGCCGCCGCAGGAGGTGCTGCACCACCTCGACGAGCAGGCGCAGCGGCTCGGCCAGGACCGCATGGCGACCTGCCTGTACGCGGTGTACGACCCGGTCTCGCACCGGATCACCATCGCCAACGCGGGCCACCCGCCGCCCATCCTGCTGCACCTGGGCGGTCGCGCAGAGGTGCTGCGGGTGCCGCCGGGCGCGCCCATCGGGGTCGGCGGGGTCGACTTCGAGGCCGTCGAGCTGGACGCCCCGGCGGGCGCCACGCTGCTGCTCTACACCGACGGGCTGGTCGAGTCCCGGCTGCGGGACGTGTGGACGGGCATCGAGCAGCTGCGCGAACGGCTCGCCGACACCGCGCAGTTGACGGGACCTGATCACTCCCCGCCGCTGGAGGCCCTGTGCGACGACGTACTCGACATGCTCGGGCCCGGTGACCGGGACGACGACATCGCGCTGCTCGCGGCCCGCTTCGACGGGATCGCGCCGAGCGACGTCGCGTACTGGTTCCTGGAGCCGGAGGAGCAGGCGCCCGGCCGGGCCCGCAGGCTGGCGCGGCGCGCGCTGGCGCGCTGGGACCTGGAGGAGCTGAGCGACTCGGTGGAGCTGCTGGTCAGCGAGGTCGTGACGAACGCGGTGCGGTACGCCGAGCGGCCCGTGACCCTGCGGCTGCTGCGTACGGACGTACTGCGCTGCGAGGTCGGCGACGACGCCCCGCAGTTGCCGAGGCAGCGGCGGGCGCGGGACACGGACGAGGGCGGGCGCGGCCTGTTCCTGGTGAACCGGCTGGCGAGACGGTGGGGCGCGACGCGCCTGTCGTCCGGCAAGGTGGTCTGGTTCGAACTGGCGACGCGTCCGTAGCGCTCAGCAGGCGTCCTGCCGTCCGTACGCACCGCGGCGGGCACCCTCTCGGAGAGGGTGCCCGCCGCGGTCGTGCGCCGTACCGGTCAGGGGCGGGGCGGCAGGAAGCCGTTCTCGCCGCCGTCGGAGCCACCGTCCGCTCCGCCGTCAGCGCCTCCGTCGGCCCCGCCGTCTGCGCCGCCGTCCGCTCCGCCGTCGGAGCCCTCGGTGTCACCGCCGGGGTCCGGCGGGCCGATCGTGATCGGCGGCGGGGACGTCGAAGGCGTCGTGGGGGGCG
>NZ_VBVX01000697.1 GCF_005981925.1 Streptomyces albidochromogenes | reverse complement strand
CTGCTGGCCCGGGTGGTGGGCGGGACGTGGGCGGTGGAGGCGTACGGACTGCCGTTCCACCGCGCGCTGCTGGCGGACGAGGGGGTGCGCACCGCGTCCGTCGGGGTCGACGAGGACGGGGCCGAGGTGGGCGAGCTGTCCGGCCCGGGGACCGTGCTGCTCACTCCCGCGCACCAGTTCCCGACGGGCGGCCCGCTGCATCCGCAGCGGCGGGCGGCGGTCGTGGACTGGGCGCGGGCGGCGGGCGGGCTCGTCGTGGAGGACGACTACGACGGCGAGTTCCGCTACGACCGGCAGCCGGTGGGCGCGGTGCAGGGGCTCGACCCGGAGCACGTGGCGCTGATCGGGTCGGTGAGCAAGAGCCTGTCGCCGGCGCTGCGGATCGGCTGGATGGTGCTGCCGGAGCGGCTCATGGCCGGCGTGGTGGCGGCGAAGGGCGAGCGCGAGCAGTGGTCGAGCGCGACGGAGCAGCTGACGCTGGCGGACTTCGTCGCATCGGGCGCGTACGACCGCCATGTGCGCCGGATGCGGCTGCGGCATCGGCGCAGGCGCGACCGGTTGGTCGCGGTGCTGGCCGAGCGCGCGCCGCACGTGCGGGTGACGGGCATCGCGGCGGGTCTGCACGCCGTCCTGGAGCTGCCGCCCGGCACCGAGCGGGCGGTGGTCAAGGCCGCCGCGTGGCAGGGCCTGGCGGTGGAGGGGCTTTCCGACTACCGGCATCCGGACCGCGCCGCGCGGGGCGGTCC
>NZ_VBVX01000696.1 GCF_005981925.1 Streptomyces albidochromogenes | reverse complement strand
CTATTGTATTTTTAAGTTACGTGAAGTTTTTGAATCATCTGTTACAGCATTCATGGATTTCTGAAATTATTTTGTATTTCTGATTTGCTTTGCAATTTAAATTTCGCCAACGGAATAAACTTCTTCAGAGGTCAACTTTTCACAAAAGAATGGTCTGTTAAAGAATGAATGATCCAATGGATAAACATTGGCACACCTGAAGATGTCGAGTTTGATCCTGACCTTTAATGGGTATTTTAAACCGATTAGCTAGACACATATTTGCCTTTGATCCGATAAGATTAAGCCGGCCTCACTACAAAACGTTTACATCAAGTCTTAGACTCCTAGTATATTCAAATCTATAAACTATACTGACTAATAAGAATACCTGAAGTTTCTGTTTTCCATATCCGTTAAATCTAAAAATTGGTAGTTATCAGGTAACTTATGTAATGGCTCATTATCTCTCTTTTCGTTTTCCTTTTTTGATAAATAACCAACTAAGAGAGTTAAGGGGACAGAAGCAACTTGTGTGACTAGAATCGCAATCTTGGCCGGTACGTATCCAGGAAAGTCTTTTGCCTGAAACATTTGAGGCCCAAGAAGGCAGGATAAACTGAAGAAAATCATTGTTAAGGCATTTCTAAACATTCTTTTTGTATATCCAGCCGTGTTGGCGCTATTCCATGCATAAATCAAAGTAATCGAAGAGGATCCACTGTACAATAAATAAAGAGCTAACAAGTTCCCTATCTGTTGCGTTATAATATT
>NZ_VBVX01000695.1 GCF_005981925.1 Streptomyces albidochromogenes | reverse complement strand
CACCTCGCCCACCGCGACCACCGCCCCCGGCGCCCCGCTCAGCAACGCCACCCGGTGCAGTTCCCCGGTCAGCGGGTCCCCGCCGGCACCCACCACCGCGACCTCGCGCGGCCCGTCCAGCACCGCCTCGGCCACCGCGAGACCCCACCCGATGAACCGCGGCGCACGAGGCCCGAGCGTCTTCACCACCCCCAACGCCCGCTCGGCCGCACTCCGATGCGCCTCGGAACCCGTGTGCGCGGCGTACGACAGCAGCGCACCCGCCGCGGCCGTCCACCCCGACGGCGTCGCGTTGTCCGTGGGGTCCTGCGGCCGCCGGATCAGCTTCTCCGCGTCGTGAGCCGTGTCGTACAGCGTCCCGTCCTCACCCACGAACTGGTCGAGGACGATGTCGAGCAGGAACCCGGAGAACTCCAGCCAGACGCCCTCCCCCGACACCGCCGCCAGCGCCAGGAAGCCCTCCGCCACGTCGGCGTAGTCCTCCAGCACCCCCGCGTTCGCACCCGCCTGCCCGTCCTTCGACGTACGGGCGAGCCGCGCCCCGTCGTCCATGTGCACCCGCACCAGCAGATCGGCGGCCTCGGTCGCCCGCTCGACGAGGTCCGGCCGGTCGAAGTACGCCCCGGTCTCCGCCAGCGCGGCGATCGCCAGCCCGTTCCAGGCGGCCACGATCTTGTCGTCCCGGCCGGGCCGCTCCCGCCCGTCACGCGCCGCGAGCAGCCGCGCCCGGACATCCGCCACCCGCGCCGCGTCCGCCACCCCC
>NZ_VBVX01000694.1 GCF_005981925.1 Streptomyces albidochromogenes | reverse complement strand
CTTGGCGGCGGCGACCAGGCGTTCGGGGGCGGGAAGTTCGCCGATGGGCAGCCAGGGGGTGACACGGGCGTAGAAGCACAGCTCGGACTTGTAGACGTTCCCGATGCCGGCGAGATTGCGCTGGTCGAGGAGGGCCTCGCCGAGGGGGCGCTCGGGGGTCGAGAGGAGCCGGCGGAGCGCTTCGTCGGGGTCCCAGTCCGGGCCGAGGAGGTCGGGGCCGAGGTGGCCGACGACCTCGGCCTCGTCCTGGGTGCGCAGGAGTTCGAGCACCGGGAGGCGGTAGCCCACCGCGGTGCGCTCGTCGGTGCCGAGGATGGCGCGGATCTGGTGGGTCGGGCCGCCGCGCCACCGTTCGGTGGGGGCGTAGACCTTCCAGGCGCCTTCCATGCCGAGGTGGGAGTGGAGCGTGAGGCCGCCCTCGACGCGGGTGAGGAGGTGTTTGCCGCGCGGGGTCACGTCCAGGACGGTGCGGCAGGTCAGGTCGGAGGTGGCGAATCGGGGGACGCGGAGGTCGGCGCGGGTGAGGGTGTGCCCGGCCAGGGCGGTGTGCAGGCGCTGGGCGGCCTGCCAGACGGTGTCTCCTTCGGGCATGGGTCCATGATGCGGTGGGTCGGGTGGGGTGCGGGTTCTTCGGGGCGGTTCGGTCGTACCGCGTGGTGGGGCTGCTCGGTCGTACCGCGTGGTGGACGGCGGGCCGGGCTTGCCCGGCCTGGCCGGGCGCGTGTTCTCCTCGCGCCACCGGTGTGGTTGTCCAGTGGTCCGGG
>NZ_VBVX01000693.1 GCF_005981925.1 Streptomyces albidochromogenes | reverse complement strand
CCCCTCACACCACCCCACCCACCGGACCGGATCTTCGTAACAGTCGCTGTGCACGTTTCTTCACACACCCACACGCACACCGCAGAAACGCCCGAACGAAGAGGACGGGCGGCTCCTGCAGCGATGGAGGAACAACCGCAGGAGCCCGCCCTGACCAGCGCCTGCCCCCGAAACCCACGCCCATGCCCATGCCCGTTCCCGCGCCGACGCCACGAGTAGCCGGGGAGGGGGCCTGAACGGCATGAGTCGGCACGGCATCTTCTGCGAACTTCTCACCAACGACCCCTTGCACTCCGGGTGACAAGTAGTGACAACATGTGACGAGCAGTGATGGCTGCTGGTCGGAGCGGCTCTTCGCTCCGTCCGGCCCGGAATGCAGGGGCGGTCCGTATGGGCAACACGACGCATGCGATGGAATGGCTGGCCGACGCGGCGTTGGATCCGGCCGCCTGCGCCAGGCAGTGGCGGCGTCACCAGCCGGACGTCGCCCTGCTTCCGGCCGGCCGCCGGTGGGACGTCGTGATCACACCCGAGCGGCTGGGCTTCGCCCTCCTGCGCGCCATGAGCGACTGCCGACTACGGCCCGGCCCGGTCCTGTTCGACACCTGCGCCAGGCTCACCGGGTTCTTCGTGCCGCCCGGCGCCACTGCCGGCTGGTTCGCCTCCGGAATCCGCTGCGCCGGCGCAGGCGCCTGGATCGCCACCCCGTGGCCGCGGCCCGCACCCGGACGCCTGCGCTGGCTCGTCCTGCCGGACGGCACCGGCGCCCTCAACGA
>NZ_VBVX01000692.1 GCF_005981925.1 Streptomyces albidochromogenes | reverse complement strand
ACCGTGGTCGGTGGGCGGGGGTGGGGCGGGCCCGCAGCCGTCACTGGTTCGCGGTGGCGGAGAGTGACGCGCGCGGTTGGATGCGCGCTGCGCGGTTCTCGGGTGGTTGTGCGGTGTCCCGGTGTGGCATCGGGATGCCATTGCTGACGGCAAGAGGAGATGAGGGTCCATGAACGCGTACGACGGTCGCCGCCCCTGGCACGGTGTCCTGGTGGCCACCGCGCTGCCCCTGCGGCACGATCTCAGCATCGATTACGACGCCTTCGCGGCGCACTGCGTCTGGCTCGTCGAGAACGGCTGCGACGGCGTCGTGCCGAACGGGTCGCTGGGCGAGTACCAGGTGCTCACGGCGCAGGAGCGCGCCAGGGTCGTCGAGACGGCCGTCGCCGCCGTCGGCGGGGAGCGCGTGATGCCGGGCGTCGCGGCGTACGGGGCCGACGAGGCCCGGCGGTGGGCCGAGCAGGCCCGGGACGCCGGCTGCGGCTCCGTCATGCTGCTGCCGCCGAACGCGTACCGCGCCGACGAGCGTTCCGTACGGGCCCACTACGCGCAGGTCGCCGAGGCCGGGATCCCGGTCGTCGCGTACAACAACCCGCACGACACCAAGGTCGACCTGCTGCCCGAACTGCTGGCGGCCCTGCACGCCGACGGGTGCATCAAGGCGGTCAAGGAGTTCTCCGGGGATGTCCGCCGGATCTACGAGATCGGTGAACTCGCCCCGGAACTCGATGTGCTGGCAGGCGCCGACGACGTGGTGCTGGAGTTGGTGGCGGGCGGGGCCAAGGGG
>NZ_VBVX01000070.1 GCF_005981925.1 Streptomyces albidochromogenes | reverse complement strand
GTGCAAGGGGTGTTTCGGGCTCCTGCTCCCGGGCCGGGGGGAGCGGGGCCCTCTGATATCCGTGCGGAGCGTGAAACATCTGAGGCACCCTAGCGTCGCGCGATGGATTTCGTAAAACCCCGTTCGCAGCTCACTTGTATTCGTCGGGTACCCCGTACGCGGAGAAGTCGACATGACGATGGCCTTTTATGGCGAGGCTCACATCATCGCGCCCGTATGGGGTAACTCATCCCGATTAAATGGTGCATACCGCCAGCGGGAGACTCTGGTGATATGTCCTGTTCATTGGGTCTTTGTCGACCGATGATGTGTGGGCGTCCACCCAATTCGAATTTCCTGCGAACATGATGTGTGGAAGGCGAAACGATCACGTCTATTAACTCCCGCACGGGGCAGATCAATTCCGCGGCGCGCATATGCGGCGCCCGCGCCCCGGGGTGTGCGCCGGACCTCCCGGCAGCGTGAGCCGGCCGTCGACGTTGCGTCACCCGGCAGCCACCAGTGGTGAGTTGGTGGCACGATGGTGCCTGCGGGAGTGCGCTGGGCCGTGCGCTCCCGGGCCGGCAAGGCGGACCGACCGAGGGTGTGATCAGTTGTGGCCATTTCACTGTCTGTGGTGCTTCTGTTGGCGATCGTCCTGGTGGTGTTGATCCGCGGGGGCTCGATCAAGGCGGGACCGGCGGTGGTGGCCGTGCTCTTCGGCTTCTTCCTCGCGTCCACCGGGATGGCGCCGTCGATCAACCGCTTCCTGAACTCGATAGCGGAGACCATCAACCAGATCAGCTTCTGAAGGAGCCGCGGCAGACGGGCGGCGCGGCTCCCCAAACGCCACCGGCCCGGCTCGGTGACGTGATCACCGAGCCGGGCCGGAAGCAGTGGAGCGGGCGACGGGAATCGAACCCGCGTAGCTAGTTTGGAAGACTAGGGCTCTACCATTGAGCTACGCCCGCACAGTGCGCCGCAGGTCACGTGACCGCGGCACGAAGAGCATCGTAGCGGGTCCCCGGGCGTTGATGCACACCCGATACGACGCCCGTAAAGCGGCGGCCGTTCTGTCCCCGGGCATGTACCCTACGTGTCGCACCGACGGGGTGTGGCGCAGCTTGGTAGCGCGTCCGCTTTGGGAGCGGAAGGTCGTCGGTTCGAATCCGGCCACCCCGACCATCACCCGACATGATCCCGCGCGATCACCGGATCAAGATCGCGTTGTGGGAGTCTTCCTGCTTGCCGTTACTATGCAAACTCGTGCCCGTGTGTCTGATGTGCCGGGCTCGAAACGGCGAAGCCGCCTCCCGCGCGGCCCAGCAGAACCCCAGAAGTCAGCCCCAAGGAGACCGAACCGTGAAGAGCGCCGTGGAGACCCTGAACCCGACCCGGGTTCGGCTCAGCATCGAGGTGCCCTTCGAGGAGCTCAAGGACAGCCTCGACGCGGCGTACAAGAAGATCAACCAGCAGGTCACGGTGAAGGGCTTCCGCAAGGGCAAGATCCCGAACCGAGTCATCGACCAGCGGTTCGGCCGTGGTGCTGTGCTGGAGGAGGCCGTCAACGACGCCCTCCCGAAGTTCTACACCGAGGCTGTCAACGAGGGTGAGCTGAACGTTCTCGGCCAGCCCGAGGTCGACATCACCGAGCTGAAGGACGGCGAGCTGCTCTCCTTCACCGCCGAGGTCGACATCCGCCCGACGATCGAGATCCCGGACTACTCCGGCATCGAGGTCGAGGTCGACGCGGTCGAGGTCAACGACGAGGACGTCGACAAGGCCGTGGAGGACCTGCGCGCGCGCTTCGCCTCCACCAACCCGGTCGAGCGCCCCGCCGCCGACGGTGACGTCGTCACGATCGACCTGGAGGCCAAGGTCGAGGGCGAGGTCCTGGAGGACGGCGTCGCCGAGGGTGTCTCGTACACCATCGGTTCCGGAGAGCTCCTCGACGGCATCGACGAGGCCGTGACCGGCCTGGAGGCCGGTGGCGAGGCCACCTTCACCTCCTCGCTCAAGGGCGGCAGCGCCGAGGGCAAGGAGGCCGAGGTCACCGTCAAGGTCACCGCGGTCGCCGCCCGTGAGCTGCCCGAGCTGGACGACGACTTCGCGCAGATGGCGAGCGAGTTCGACACCCTCGACGAGCTCAAGGCCGACAGCCGCAAGCGCCTCGAGAACATGAAGCAGTACGACCAGGCCACGCAGGCCCAGGAGCGCGTCCTGGAGAAGCTGCTGGAGCTGGTCGAGGTCCCGATCCCCGAGAAGCTGCTCGAGGACGAGGTCAAGACCCGCAAGCACAACCTGGAGCACCACCAGCTCGGCCAGATGGGCCTGGACATCGAGAAGTACCTCGAGATCCAGGGCAAGACGGCCGAGGAGTTCGACGCCGAGCTGCGCGAGCAGGCGGTCAAGGGCATCAAGACGCAGTTCGTCCTCGACGAGCTCGTCAACAAGGAGAAGCTGAACGTCAACCAGGAGGAGCTCACCGAGCACCTCATGCGGCGCGCGCAGTCCTCCGGCATGAGCCCCGACCAGTTCGCCCAGGCCGTCGTCGAGGGCGGCCAGGTGCCGATGCTCGTCGGCGAGGTCGCCCGCGGCAAGGCGCTCGCCGTCGTCGTCGAGGCCGCCAAGGTCACCGACACCAACGGTGAGGCCGTCGAGCTGGAGGACGAGGAAGAGGAGGCCGCCGAGGCCGCCGACTCCTCCGAGGCCGCCGAGGCCTCCTCCGAGGAGAAGACGACCGAGGCCTGAGCCTCGATCCGATCTGCTTGATCTGCGGTGACGGGCCCGGACGCATCACGCGTCCGGGCCCGTCACCGTATGCGGGCGCCGGCCCGTAGCTTGCGCTCCCAGCGAACAGTTCGGGAAGCGGGATGGCGTTGTCCTACCTGCGCGTTAGGGTCCATGAAGAGGAGAGTGGGGAGTCCCCGCTCTCCGGTACGAAGACGCTGAGACGGCCGAAGCCGTCAGAGACGAGCAGGTGTATACGTGACGAATCTGATGCCGTACGCCGCGGGTGAGCCGTCCATCGGTGGAGGCCTCGGCGACCAGGTCTACAACCGGCTGCTCGGCGAGCGGATCATCTTCCTCGGCCAGCAGGTCGACGATGACATCGCCAACAAGATCACAGCGCAGTTGCTCCTCCTTGCCGCCGATCCGGACAAGGACATCTACCTCTACATCAACAGCCCCGGCGGCTCGGTGACGGCGGGCATGGCGGTCTACGACACCATGCAGTACATCCCGAACGACGTGGTGACCATCGGTATGGGCCTCGCGGCCTCGATGGGCCAGTTCCTGCTGACCGGTGGCACCGCGGGCAAGCGCTTCGCGCTTCCCAACACCGACATCCTGATGCACCAGGGCTCGGCCGGCCTCGGCGGCACCGCCTCGGACATCAAGATCCAGGCCGAGCAGCTGCTGCGTACGAAGAAGCGCATGGCGGAGATCACCGCCCGGCACTCCGGCCAGACCGTCGAGACGATCATCCGTGACGGTGACCGCGACCGCTGGTACTCGGCGGAGGAAGCCGTGGAGTACGGCCTCATCGACGAGATCATCAGCTCCGCCTCGGGCGTTCCGGGCGGCGGCGGCACCGGGGCCTGATCCCCGCAGCCGAGCCACCCCAGCCCACCGAACGCCATCAGGATGGTGAATACCCACATGAACGAATTCTCCGCGAGCGGCCTCTACACCGGCCCGCAGGTGGACAACCGCTACATCGTGCCGCGCTTCGTCGAGCGCACCTCGCAGGGCGTGCGCGAGTACGACCCGTACGCGAAGCTCTTCGAGGAGCGCGTGATCTTCCTCGGCGTGCAGATCGACGACGCGTCCGCCAACGACGTCATGGCGCAGCTGCTGTGCCTGGAGTCGATGGACCCGGACCGCGACATCTCGATCTACATCAACAGCCCCGGCGGCTCGTTCACGGCCCTCACGGCCATCTACGACACGATGCAGTTCGTGAAGCCGGACATCCAGACGGTGTGCATGGGCCAGGCGGCCTCCGCCGCGGCCGTCCTGCTCGCCGCCGGTACGCCGGGCAAGCGCATGGCCCTGCCGAACGCGCGGGTGCTGATCCACCAGCCGTCGTCGCAGACGGGCCGCGAGCAGCTCTCCGACCTGGAGATCGCGGCGCAGGAGATCCTGCGGATGCGCTCTCAGCTGGAGGAGATGCTCGCGAAGCACTCCACCACGCCGATCGAGAAGATCCGCGACGACATCGAGCGCGACAAGATCCTGACCGCTGAGGACTCCCTTGCGTACGGTCTGATCGACCAGATCGTGTCCACCCGCAAGAACGCGCCAGTGGGCGCCTGACGCGTGGCAGCCGACCCCTTGGCACCGGGCACGTCGATGTGAACCGTGCCAAGGGGGGCCCGAACGGGGGGCCAGGCAAGGTACCGTCGGATATGAGGCACCAGGAGACGCTGAACGTGGCGTCTCCCAGGCGAAGGGGAAGCACCTCGTGGCACGCATCGGTGATGGCGGCGACCTGCTCAAGTGCTCGTTCTGCGGCAAGAGCCAGAAGCAGGTGAAGAAGCTCATCGCAGGACCCGGTGTGTACATCTGCGACGAGTGCATCGACCTCTGCAACGAGATCATCGAGGAGGAGCTCGCAGAGACCTCCGAGGTGCGCTGGGAGGAACTCCCCAAGCCGCGGGAGATCTACGAGTTCCTCGAGGGGTACGTAGTCGGCCAGGAGCCCGCCAAGAAGGCGCTCTCGGTGGCGGTCTACAACCACTACAAGCGCGTACAGGCGGGTGAGAACGCGGGCGCCGGCTCGGGCCGTGACGACGCGATCGAGCTGGCCAAGTCCAACATCCTCCTGCTGGGCCCCACGGGCTCCGGCAAGACGCTGCTGGCCCAGACCCTCGCGCGCATGCTGAACGTCCCGTTCGCCATCGCCGACGCGACGGCGCTGACGGAGGCCGGGTATGTCGGCGAGGACGTCGAGAACATCCTGCTGAAGCTGATCCAGGCGGCCGACTACGACGTCAAGAAGGCCGAGACCGGGATCATCTACATCGACGAGATCGACAAGGTCGCACGAAAGAGCGAGAACCCGTCGATCACGCGCGACGTATCGGGTGAAGGCGTCCAGCAGGCCCTCCTCAAGATCCTTGAGGGCACGACGGCCTCGGTGCCGCCGCAGGGCGGCCGCAAGCACCCGCACCAGGAGTTCATCCAGATCGACACGACGAACGTGCTCTTCATCGTGGGCGGCGCATTCGCCGGCCTGGAGAAGATCATCGAGTCGCGTGCGGGCGCTAAGGGCATCGGTTTCGGCGCGACGATCCGCTCGAAGCGGGAGATCGAGGCGAGCGACCAGTTCCAGGAGGTCATGCCGGAGGACCTGGTGAAGTTCGGGATGATCCCCGAGTTCATCGGCCGCCTCCCCGTCCTGACCTCGGTGCACAACCTGGACCGCGAGGCGCTCCTCCAGATCCTGGTCGAGCCGCGCAACGCGCTGGTGAAGCAGTACGAGCGGCTGTTCGAACTCGACGGCGTGGAGCTGGAGTTCGAGCGCGAGGCGCTGGAGGCGATCGCGGACCAGGCGATCCTCCGCCAGACGGGCGCGCGGGGCTTGCGCGCCATCATGGAGGAAGTGCTGATGTCGGTGATGTACGAGGTCCCGTCCCGCAAGGACGTGGCCCGGGTCGTCATCACGGCGGACGTGGTCCACAACAACGTGAACCCCACCCTGGTCCCGCGCGAGCCGCGCATCATCAAGAACGACGGCCGCCACGAGAAGTCCGCGTAAGCGTCCGGTCCGTACGCCGAAGGGGCGCCCGCCAGTCCAACTGGCCGGGCGCCCCTTCGCGTGCTTCCCGCGGTGCGGGAGGACTACTTGATCTCGACGCGCACTTCGTTGCGGACCTTGGTCGCGGTGGCGGCCGCCTCGTCGATCGTCTGGCCCTTCCCGCTGAGGAAGGACGCCGGGTCGGCCTGACTCGCGGTGCCCAGGGTGCTGTGGTCGGCCCAGATGCACGACGGGATGGTGATGGCGGAGGGGGCGCCCGAGGACGAAGCGCCGCTCATGCCGGACATCTTCATCATCCGGCACTTCATCACGCCGTTCTCGAACCCGTCCGGAGTGACCGCTTCCGGTTCGCCGATGAGCTCGATCTTCAGGCCCTGGGCCGTGTTCTTGTCGACGCTTTCCTTCTGCTTCGCGAACATCGCGTCCAGCACGGCCTCCGGGTCCTCGATCTCGCCCCAGACACCGTTGAAGTTCAGCTGCTTGGCGGTCGGTCCCTCACCGACCTTGTAGGCGGCGCCCTCCTGCTGCGGATTGGCGATGCCCACGGCTTCCAGCTCCGCCGCGTCCTTCGCGGGCAGGCCGCCGCTCGCGCCACTGGCATTGGCGGTGTTCTTCTTGTACTCGCCCAGCATCGTCTCCGGCGCCGTCAGCTTGTACCGCTTGCCGTCGTCGGCGACGTCACCGCTGCCTCCGCCCGACATCAGGAAGTACGCGCCGCCCGCGACGACCGCGAGCACCACGACGACCACGCCCACGATCAGGCCCGTCTTCTTCTTCGGCGCGCCCGGCGGGGGCGGCACCATGCCGCCCGGGTACGGGGGCTGCTGACCGTAGGGGCCCGGCTGCTGGGGCTGGCCGTACGGAGGCTGCTGGCCGTAGGGGGGCTGCTGGCCCTGCTGGGGGTACCCGTAACCCTGCGGCGGCGGGGCCTGCTGGGGGTAGCCGTAGCCGGGCTGGCCCTGCGGGGGCTGCTGTCCGTACGGGTTCGGCTGACCCTGCGGCGGCTGCTGGCCGTAAGGACCGGGCTGCTGCCCGCCGTACGGGCCCGGCTGGTTGTAGCTCATGGACTGGGTTCCCCTCCAGATACTGGTGCGTTGCGAACATCCTGACGGAACCACCGCCGTCCGGGGGCGGCGGGGCCCTCACCGTTACCAAGAATCCGGTTTCGGTACGGGGCTGTGACGCCCGTAAACTGAGCCCGTGACCGAGAACTCATCGCAGCAGCCAGCAGCCCCCGCCCCCGAACTGCCGACCCAGTACGCGCCGGCCGAGGTAGAGGGGAAGCTGTACGAGCGCTGGGTGGAACGCGGTTACTTCGAGGCGGACGAGAAGAGCGGCAAGGAGCCGTACACGATCGTCATCCCGCCGCCGAACGTCACGGGATCGCTCCACCTCGGGCACGCCTTCGAGCACACGCTGATCGACGCCCTCACCCGCCGCAAGCGCATGCAGGGTTACGAGACCCTGTGGCAGCCCGGCATGGACCACGCCGGCATCGCCACCCAGAACGTCGTCGAGCGCGAGCTCGCCAAGGAGGGCAAGTCCCGCCACGACCTGGGCCGCGAGGCGTTCGTCGAGCGCGTCTGGCAGTGGAAGGCCGAGTCCGGCGGCCAGATCTCCGGGCAGATGAAGCGCCTCGGCGACGGCGTCGCGTGGTCGCGCGAGCGCTTCACCATGGACGAGGGCCTGTCCAAGGCCGTCCAGACGATCTTCAAGAAGCTGTACGACGACGAGCTGATCTACCGGGCCGAGCGCATCATCAACTGGTGCCCGCGCTGCCTGACGGCCATCTCCGACATCGAGGTCGAGTACCAGGAGGACGACGGCGAGCTCGTCTCCATCCGGTACGTCTCCGGGGACGCGTCGATCGTCGTCGCCACGACCCGCGCCGAGACGATGCTCGGTGACACCGCCGTCGCCGTCCACCCCGACGACGAGCGGTACGCGCACCTGGTCGGCACCGAGATCGAGCTGCCGCTCACCGGCCGCCGCATCCCGGTCGTCGCCGACGAGCACGTCGACCCCGAGTTCGGCACCGGCGCCGTCAAGGTCACGCCCGCCCACGACCCGAACGACTTCGAGATCGGCCAGCGCCACGGCCTGCCCAACCTGGCCGTCATGGACGAGCGCGCCGTCATCACCGCGCACGGTCCCTTCCAGGGCCTCGACCGCCTGGAGGCCCGCAGCGCCATCGTCGCCGCGCTGCGCGCCGAGGGCCGGATCGTCGCCGAGAAGCGCCCGTACGTCCACTCCGTCGGGCACTGCTCGCGCTGCAAGACGACCATCGAGCCGCGCCTGTCCCTCCAGTGGTGGGTCAAGGTCGGCCCGCTGGCCAAGGAGGCCGGCGACGCGGTCCGCGACGGCCGCGTCACGATTCACCCGAAGGAGATGGAGCCCCGCTACTTCGGCTGGGTCGACAACCTCCACGACTGGTGCATCTCGCGCCAGCTGTGGTGGGGTCACCGCATTCCGGTCTGGTACGGCCCGAACGGCGAGGTCGTCTGCGTCGGCCCCGACGACGAGGCGCCCACCGGCGAGGGCTGGCACCAGGACACGGACGTCCTGGACACCTGGTTCTCGTCCGGCCTGTGGCCGTTCTCCACGCTCGGCTGGCCCGAACAGACCCCGAGCGTCGAGAAGTTCTACCCGAACTCCGTCCTGGTCACCGGCTACGACATCCTCTTCTTCTGGGTCGCCCGGATGATGATGTTCGGCATCTACGCGATGGACGGCACCCCGCCGTTCCACACCATCGCCCTGCACGGCATGGTCCGCGACCAGTTCGGCAAGAAGATGTCGAAGTCCTTCGGCAACGCGGTCAACCCGCTGGACTGGATGGACGAGTACGGCTCCGACGCCGTCCGCTTCACCCTCGCGCGCGGCGCCAACCCGGGCGTCGACGTCCCGATCGGCGAGGACTGGGTCCAGGGCTCCCGCAACTTCGCCAACAAGATCTGGAACGCCACCCGCTTCGCGCTGATGAACGGCGCGACGGTCGAGGGCGAACTGCCGCCCGCCGAGCAGATGTCGGCGACCGACCGGTGGATCCTGTCCCGGCTGAACGCCACGGTGGCCGAGGTCGACGCGTACTACGAGGACTACCAGTTCGCGAAGCTCTCGGACGCGCTCTTCCACTTCGCGTGGGACGAGGTCTTCGACTGGTACGTCGAGCTGTCCAAGACCACCTTCTTCGCGGGCGGCGAGCCGGCCAAGGTCTCCGCCCGCGTCCTCGGCGAAGTCCTCGACGTGATGCTGCGCCTGCTCCACCCGGTCGTCCCCTTCGTCACCGAGACGCTGTGGACCACGCTCACCGGCAAGGAGTCGCTCGTCATCGCGGACTGGCCCGGTGACTCGGGCTTCCGCGACGCCGCGGCCGAGCAGGAGATCGGGCTCGTCCAGCAGGTCGTCACCGAGGTCCGCCGCTTCCGCTCCGACCAGGGCCTGCAGTCCGGCCAGAAGGTCCCGGCCCGGCTGACCCTGGACGGTACGGCGCTCGCCCCGCACGAGGCGGCCATCCGCCAGGTGCTGCGCCTCCAGCCGGCCGAGGAGGGCTTCCACGCCACCGCGTCCCTGCCGGTCGCCGGCGCCCGGGTCGAGCTCGACCTGTCGGGCACGATCGACGTCGAGGCGGAGCGCAAGCGCCTGGCGAAGGACCTCGCGGCGGCCGAGAAGGAGAAGGCCCAGGCGCACGGCAAGCTCGGGAACGAGGCCTTCCTGGCCAAGGCCCCGGACAACGTGGTCGACAAGATCCGCGGCCGGCTCGCCAAGGCCGAGGCGGACATCGAGCGCATCACCGCCCAGCTCGCGGCGCTGCCGCAGAAGTAGGCGCGCGTACGACGCACGACGAGGGCCCCCGCGCCGGCACGCGGGGGCCCTCGCGCGTGTTCCGGGGAGCTACCAGTCGGCGAGGAAGTCCTCCAGCGCGTCGAAGTTCTCGACGCACTTGCCCGTTCCCAGCGCCACGCAGTCCATCGGGTCGTCCGCCACGAACACCGGGATCCCGGCGCCCGCCGCGATCCGCAGGTCCAGTCCCGGCAGCAGCGCCCCGCCGCCCGTCAGCACGATGCCGTGCTCCATGACGTCGTCGGCCAGCTCCGGCGGGCACTCCTCCAGCGTCGACTTCACCGCCGAGACGACCGCCTCGCACGACTCGTCGAGCGCCGCCCGCACCTCGGCCGCGCTCAGCTCCAGCGTGTGCGGCAGACCGCCGGGTATCTTCTCCCGCCCGCCCACGGCACAGGTGCGGTGCTCCAGCTCCGGGTCCTCCGGCACCGGGCACGCCGAACCGATCGCCAGCTTCACGGCCTCGGCCGTCCGCTCGCCGATGAGCAGCCCGTGCTCCTTGCGCACATGGTCGGCGATGGCCTCGTCCAGCCGGTCGCCGCCGACCCGCAGCGACCATGCCGCGACGATCCCGCCGAGGGATATCACGGCCACCTCGGTGGTGCCGCCGCCGATGTCGACGACCATCGAACCGTGCGCCTTGGACACCGGCAGCCCGGCGCCCATCGCCGCCGCCATCGGCTCGTCTACCAGATGCACGGTACGGGCGCCGACCCGCTCGGCCGCCTGGACGATCGCGCGCTGCTCGACCGGAGTGATCCCGCTCGGTACGCACAGCACCATGCGGGTGCGGGGGTTGCGGCCCGGGACGGCCTTGCGCACGAAGTGCCGGATCATCTCCTCGGCCGCCCGGTAGTCGCTGATCGCACCGCCCTTGAGCGGGCGGATCGCCGTGATCGAGCCCGGCGTGCGGCCGATGGTGTCCCTGGCCTCCCGGCCGACCGCGAGTGCGGTGCCGGAGCCGGCCTGCACCGCCACTACGGACGGCTCGTTGAGCACGATGCCCTTGCCCCGGGCGTAGACGATGGTGTTCGCCGTGCCCAGGTCTATACCGATGTCCTTGGCCGTGTCACCCATCTGGAGAAACCTCCGATCGTGGTGTCCCCAGGCTGGCACGACATCGCCGGTTCCGCCGCCGCAGAGCGGCCGAAGGCGGTGCGAAGCCGGTCCCGGGGCGCTCCGGGCAGGGGCCGGAGGCGGCGCGCGGGTCCTGGCGGGGCGCTGTCACCGGTGCTCCGTAGACTGGTGCCGTGAGCCAGCTCCCCCCGCACGATGACAGCGACACTCCCGACGCCTTCGAAGAGATCGTCGAGGCCGAGACCGGCCGCGATCCCGACCTGGCGGTGATCGAGGCGGGCAGCCGCACGCTGCGCACCCAGGGCGCCCCGCGCCAGGGTGACGACGCCGCCGGACGCCCGCAGGACCCGGAGGTGGACAAGGCGCTGCGTGCCGTCGAGCAGGAGCTCCTGGGCCGCTGGCCTGAGACCAAGCTGGACCCGTCGCTGGTCCGGATGGCGGCGCTGATGGACGTCCTGGGCGAGCCCCAGCGCGCGTACCCCTCGGTCCACATCACCGGCACCAACGGCAAGACCAGCACCGCCCGCATGATCGAGGCGCTGTTCGGCGCCTTCGAGCTGCGTACCGGGCGGTACACCAGCCCCCACGTGCAGTCGATCACCGAGCGCATCAGCCTGGACGGCTCGCCGATCGACCCCGAGCGCTTCATCGAGACGTACCGGGACATCGAGCCGTACGTCGAGATGACCGACGGCATGCAGGAGCACCG
The DNA here is from genome assembly GCF_005981925.1 of Streptomyces albidochromogenes. GTDB lineage: Bacteria > Actinomycetota > Actinomycetes > Streptomycetales > Streptomycetaceae > Streptomyces > Streptomyces albidochromogenes. The sequence continues at coordinate 13,736 of NZ_VBVX01000070.1, read as the reverse complement.
CCTGTCCTTCTTCGAGACGCTGACGGGCATGGCGTACGCCGCGTTCGCCGACGCGCCGGTGGACGTGGCGGTCGTCGAGGTCGGCATGGGCGGCAGCTGGGACGCCACGAACGTGATCGACGCGTCCGTCGCCGTCATCACCCCCATCGACCTGGACCACACCGACCGGCTCGGCGCCACGCCCGGCGAGATCGCGGTCGAGAAGTCCGGCATCATCAAGCAGGGCGCCACCGTCGTCCTGGCCCAGCAGCCGGTCGACGCGGCCCAGGTGATGCTGAAGAAGGCCGTCGAGGTCGACGCCACGGTGGCCCGCGAGGGCATGGAGTTCGGCGTCGTGTCCCGCGAGATCGCGGTCGGCGGCCAGCTGGTCAACCTGCGCGGACTCGGCGGCGAGTACGAAGAGGTCTTCCTGCCGCTGCACGGCGCGCACCAGGCGCACAACGCGGCGGTGGCCCTGGCGGCCGTCGAGGCGTTCTTCGGCATCGGCGCGGAGCACGCGCGCACCCTGGACATCGACACGGTCCGCAAGGCCTTCGCCTCCGTCACCTCGCCGGGCCGCCTGGAGGTCGTACGCCGCAGCCCGACCGTCGTGCTGGACGCGGCGCACAACCCGGCGGGCGCGCGGGCGGCGGCCGAGGCCGTCACGGAGGCGTTCAGCTTCAGCCGCCTGATCGGCGTCGTCGGCACCAGCGGCGACAAGGACGTGCGCGGCGTGCTCGAAGCCTTCGAGCCGGTCTTCGCCGAGGTCGTCGTCACCCGTAACTCCACGCCGCGCGCGATGGACGTCGACGAGCTGGCCGCGATCGCCGTCGAGGTCTTCGGCGACGACCGCGTCCAGGTCGAGCCGCGCCTCGACGACGCGCTGGAGGCCGCCATCACGCTCGCCGAGGAAGAGGGCGAGTTCGCCGGCGGCGGCGTTCTGGTGACCGGTTCCGTGATCACGGTCGGCGAAGCCCGGCTGCTCCTGGGGAGGGGCTGAATCCTGTGCGTATGCTCTGCGCGTCCACTCTGATCAGCGAGTTCTTCGTGGTGGCCTTCGCCGGCCTCGTCGCGATGAAGTCCGACGACCTGTCGGTGACGACGGTCTGGACGGTCTGCGGCGCCGCGATGGTGCTGTCCGTCGTGCTCTGCGGCATGCTCGGCCGGCCGGGCGGAGTGCAGCTCGGCTGGGCGCTCCAGATCGGCCTGATCGTGAGCGGCTTCGTCGTCCCGGCGATGTTCTTCCTCGGCGTGGTCTTCGCGGGCCTGTGGTGGGCCTCCCTCCACTACGGCCGCAAGATCGACGAGGCCAAGGCGCGGTGGGCCGCCCAGGCGCAGGCCGAGGAGGCCCAGGCCCCGGCCTCGTAGGGGCCGCCGTCACCAGTGCCGGGTGCGGCCCCCGCCGCGTGCCCTTGTAGCCTCAGGGCATCGCATCCGCTATGCCCGCAAGGAGCCCCGTACATGTCTCAGCGCACTCTCGTCCTTCTCAAGCCGGACGCGGTCCGACGTGGGCTGATCGGCGAGGTCGTCGGCCGCATCGAGCGCAAGGCCGGCTGGAAGATCACCGCGCTGGAGATGCGCGCGCTCGACCACGAGACGCTGGAACAGCACTACGGCGAGCACAAGGGCCGCCCCTTCTACGAGCCGCTGGTCGAGTTCATGTCGTCCGGTCCCGTCGTCGCGCTCGTCGTCGAGGGCGAGCGCGTCATCGAGGGTGTACGCCAGTTGGCGGGTCCCACTGACCCGATCGCGGCGGCTCCTGGCTCCATCCGTGGGGATTTCGGCACCATCGTCCGGGAGAACCTCATCCACGCCTCGGACTCCGAAGCGTCCGCGGAGCGGGAACTGAAGCTTTTCTTCCCCGGTCTTTCCTGACGCGACATCAGCCAAACAGAGGCCATGGCCTGGGGCGACCGAAGTAATTCGGCCGCCCCCCGGCATATGCGGGAAGATGTGGGGAACGGATCCCCCCGACACGACGTCACCATGACTGGGACGGGTACGTGTTCCGCTCACAATGGCGTAGGACCCTCGCGCCGCTTCCGTGCAGGCGGCACTACGATGGAAACCTCCACGCCCGCACCACCCACTTCGCCGTCCTAAAAAGCCAACCGCTCCACTTGGGAAGGCCCGACGCATCCTCATGGGGAACAAGGGGAACTCAATGTCGTTCATCGGCCGTGACATGGCTGTCGACCTCGGGACCGCCAACACGCTGGTGTACGTCAGGGGCAAAGGGATCGTGCTCAACGAGCCCTCCGTCGTCGCCATCAACACCAACACCGGCGGGATCCTCGCCGTTGGTGCCGAGGCCAAGAAGATGATCGGCCGGACGCCGGGCAACATCGTTGCCGTCCGGCCGCTGAAGGACGGCGTCATCGCCGACTTCGAAATCACCGAGCGGATGCTCCGCTACTTCATCCTGAAGATCCACAAGCGGCGCTACCTGGCCCGCCCCCGTGTCGTCGTCTGCGTGCCCTCCGGTATCACCGGGGTCGAGCGCCGCGCCGTCATCGAGGCGTCCACCCAGGCCGGCGCCCGCCAGGTGCACATCATCGAGGAGCCCATGGCCGCGGCCATCGGCTCGGGCCTGCCCGTCCACGAGGCCACCGGCAACATGGTCGTGGACATCGGTGGCGGCACCACCGAGGTCGCCGTCATCTCCCTCGGAGGAATCGTCACAGCACAGTCGATCCGGGTCGCCGGCGACGAGCTGGACAGCTCGATCATCCAGCACATCAAGAAGGAGTACTCCCTCCTGCTCGGCGAGCGCACCGCCGAACAGATCAAGATCACGATCGGCTCGGCGTTCGACCTGGAGAAGGACGAGCACACCGAGATCCGCGGCCGTGACCTCGTCTCCGGTCTGCCCAAGACCGTCGTCATCTCGGCGGCCGAGGTCCGCAAGGCCATCGAGGAGCCGGTCAACGCCATCGTCGACGCCGTGAAGACGACGCTCGACAAGTGCCCGCCCGAGCTCTCCGGCGACGTCATGGACCGCGGCATCGTCCTCACCGGCGGCGGCGCCCTGCTGCGCGGTCTCGACGAGCGTCTGCGCCGGGAGACCGGCATGCCGATCCACATCGCCGAGGACCCGCTCGACTCCGTCGCGCTCGGAGCGGGCAAGTGCGTCGAGGAGTTCGAAGCACTCCAGCAGGTACTGGACGCCCAGCCCCGACGATGAGCCGCCCTGACGAATCCGCCGTACGAGGCCTTCCCTCTCGTGCGGCGGATCGTTGATATACAGACACGAGAATTCCGACGAGGAAGGCACGGCCGCCGCACGTGAGGGACACACGAGAGAGTCGGCTGCTCCTGGTGCTGCTGATCGCCATCGCATTCGCGCTGATCACGGTGGACATCCGTGGCGGCGAGGATTCGCCGGTCGACGGCGCCAGGCGGGCCGCCGCCACCGTCTTCGGACCGGTGGAGAACGGGGTCGCCGCAGCCGTCGACCCGATCGGCAACGCCGTGGGAGCCGTTCGGGACTCCGGTGAGCGGCACGACCGCCTCACCGTCCTCGAACGCGAGAACGCCGCACTCAAGCAGAAGCTCGGCAGCGACGACCGCAACCGCAGCGGCGTACGCCAGCTCGACAAGATGCTCAAGCGGGCCGGCGCGGGCCAGTACGGCATCAAGGGCGCCGAAGTCATCGCGATAGGAGCGGCCCAGGGCTTCTCCTGGACCGTCACCATCGACGCCGGCGGCAACGACGGCATCAAGCGCGACATGACGGTGCTCAACGGCGACGGACTCGTCGGCCGCGTCACCACCGTCGGCCCGGACACCGCGACCGTACTGCTCGCCAACGACCCCGACTTCACCGTCGGCACCCGCCTGGAGAAGACCGACGAGCTCGGCTTCGCGACCGGCCAGGGCGACCGCCCGCTGCGCGTTCAGATGCTCAACGGCAAGGCCAAGGTCAAGGCGGGCGACCGGCTCGTCACCTTCGGCTCGCAGGCCGCGAAGCCGTTCGTCCCGGGCGTTCCGGTCGGACGGGTCGTCCGCGTCGACCCGGCGGGCGGCGACCTCACCCGTACCGTGTACGTCCGCCCGTACGTCGGCTTCACCAAGCTCGACATCGTCGGCGTGGTCGTCCAGGCGCCGCGCAAGGACCCGCGCGACACGGTCCTGCCGCCGAAGCCCGCGGGCCCCAAGCCCATCCCCACGGTCACCGTCACGGTCACGCCCTCGGGGCCTCCCGCCGACGGCACCGACCCCGCCACCGGCACCGAGTAGGAGCTGAACCCCATGCGCTTCAACCGGATGCTGCTCTCCACCACCCTGGTGGTCGTCGCCCTCGTCGTCCAGGTCACCGTGCTCGCCAGGCTGCAACTGCCCGGAGCCGTACCGGACCTGATGCTCCTGACCGTCCTCGGCCTCGCCTTCGTGTACGGACCCATGAGCGGCGCCCTCATCGGCTTCGGCGCGGGCCTCCTCGCCGACTTCGCCCCGCCCGCCGACCACGCCGCCGGCCGCTACGCGCTCGTCCTGTGCGTCATCGGCTACCTCGCCGGACTCGCGAAGCCGGAGAACGGCCAGATCAGGTCCGCGACCGCCCCCATGGTCGCGGTCGTCGTCGCCGCCATCGGCTCCACCCTCCTGTACGCCGGAGTCGGCGCACTGGTCGGTGACACGGCCGCCCGCCACGTCGGCATCGTGAACCTGCTGCTCACCTCCGCGCTGTACGACCTGCTGCTCGCCCCGTTCGTCGTGCCGGTCGTCATGGCCCTGGCCAGACGCGCCGAGAACGACCCGCTCGCCGACAGCCAGAGCGGCACCAACGGCTCCGACGTGGCCAGCGGCTGGCTCGCCTCCGGCACCGGGCTGCGCATCGGCAGCCAGCGCGCGGGCCTGAGGGTCAAGGCCGCCCGCTCCCGGGCGGCACGGGCAGGACGCATCAAGGGGGTCAAGCGGCTGTGACCACCGCTCGCACCACGGACGTCGAGGAGGGGACCGCGTGAGCAACATTCCCGAGACCGGGCGGACCCCCAGGGTCCAGATCCGGCTCATCATCATCCAGGTCCTCGTCTTCTCGCTGCTGCTCACGCTCGGCGGCCGCCTGTGGTACCTCCAGATCCGCAACGGTGACGAATACACCGCCGAAGCGGCCGGCAACGGCGTGCAGCAGGTCGTCCAGCCCGCCGTCCGCGGCTCGATCCTCGACGCCCGGGGCGTGCCGCTCGCCGACAACGAGACCCGCCTCGTCGTCTCCGCCAGCCGCACCGAGCTGATGAAGATGAAGGACGACGGCAAGGGCGTACTGGCCCGCCTCGCCGGCGTACTGGGCATGAAGCCCAAGGAAGTCGCCGACAAGGTCAGGCTCTGCGACAACGAGACCCCGCAGCCCTGCTGGAACGGCTCGCCGTACCAGCCCATCCCCGTCACCGACGAGGCCACCACCAAGCAGGCCCTCCAGATCCGCGAGCGCGCCGAGGACTTCCCCGGCATCACCGCCGAGCCGACGGCCGTACGCCGCTACACCGCGCCGGGCAAGGCCAGGACCTCCCAGGTCCTCGGCTACCTCTCGCCCGTCACCGACGAGGAGATCGAGAAGGCCAAGGACGGCCCGTCGCCGTACCTGCGCTCCGACATGGTCGGACGCTCCGGTCTCGAGCGCACCTACGACAAGGAACTGCGCGGCAAGGCCGGCGTCACCCGCTACGAGGTCGACAACCTCGGCCGCGTCATGGGCGAGGCGGAGAACGACCCGACGGTGCCCGGCTCCAACGTCGTCACGTCCATCGACGCGCGCGTGCAGGCCGTCGCCGAGTACGAGCTCCACCAGGCGATGAAGACCGTACGCAAGGAGACCGACAAGATCACCGGCCGCCCGTACGAGGCCGACTCGGGCGCCGTCGTCGTCATGGAGTCCAAGACCGGGCGCGTCATCTCCATGGCCTCCCAGCCCGACTACGACCCCAACGCCTGGGTCGGCGGCATCTCCGGCAAGGAGTACGCCAGGCTCACCGGCAAGAACTCCAACTACCCGCTGCTCAACCGCGCCATCCAGGGCCAGGCGCCCGCCGGCTCCGTCTTCAAGGTGGTGTCGGCCAGCGCGGCCGTGCGGGCCGGCCACCCCTTCGACAACCGCTACAACTGCAGCAGTTCCTACAGCATGGGCGGCCGCAGCTTCGCGAACTTCGAGTCCAAGGGGCACGGCCCCATCACCCTCGGCGACGCCCTCAAGTTCTCCTGCAACACCGTCTTCTACCGCCTCGGCCACGAGGAGTGGCAGCGCGACGGCGGAATAAAGCCCAAAAAGGGCGCCCACGACTGGTTCTACCGGACCGCCCATGACTTCGGGTTCGGCGGCGAGACCGGAATCGACCTGCCCAACGAGGTCAAGGGCCGCATCCCCGACCGCCAGTGGAAGCAGAACTTCTGGAAGGCCAACAAGGACTCGTGGTGCAAGCAGGGCAAGAAGGGCGGCACCTACGTCGAGCAGATCGCCTACGAGAGCTGCCTCGAAGGCAACCAGCTCAAGGCCTTCGACAGCATCAACTTCGCCATCGGCCAGGGTGACGTCCTCATCACCCCCATCCAACTCGCCACCGCCTACGCCGCCATCAGCAACGGCGGCACCCTCTACAAGCCCACCGTCGGCAAGGCCGTGATCAGCCCCGACGGCAAGAGGATCGAGGAGATCGAGCCCAAGGCCGACGGCCGACTGCCGGTCGACGCCGAGACCATCAGCGACCTCGACAAGGGCCTGCGCTCCGTCGTCGAGCCCGGCGGCACCGCCGCCTGGCGGTTCGGCGGCTGGCCGCAGGACAAGATCCCGATGCGCGCCAAGACCGGCACCGCCCAGGTCTACGGCAAGCAGACCACCTCGTGGTTCGCGACGTACACCGACGACTACACCATCGTCATGACGATCTCCCAGGGCGGTACGGGCTCCGGCGCCTCCGGCCCCGCCGTACGCAACATCTACGACGCCCTCTACGGCGTCAGCGACGACGGCGACATCAACCCGAAGAAGGCCCTGCTCCCCAAGCCGCAGAAGGACCTCCCGAAGATCAGCCGGGACGGCTCCATCGACGCCCCGCAGATCAGGCCGTACGTACCCGAGAAGCCCAAGGATCCGGCTGCCGACCAGCAGATCGCGATCGGCAGGAGTGGCGACTGATGTCCGGCCCGCACGGTTTCTCCGTCCAGCGCTACGCTCCCGAGCGCGGCACCCTCGCCAAGCTCACCGCCCGTGACTCGATGCTGCGCCGGCTCGACTGGCCGCTGCTCTGGTCGTCGCTCGCCCTGTCCGTCATCGGCGCGTTCCTCGTCTGGTCCGCGACCCGTACCCGCGACCAGCTCAACCAGGGCGACCCCGAGTACTTCCTCTGGCGCCACATCCTCAACACCGGCATCGGGCTGGCCCTGATGATCGGCACGATCTGGCTCGGTCACCGGACCCTGCGCGGCGCGGTGCCGGTGCTCTACGGCCTGTCGGTCGTGCTGGTCCTGCTCGTCCTCACGCCGCTCGGCGCGACCATCAACGGCGCCCACGCGTGGATCGTGATCGGCGGCGGGTTCTCCCTCCAGCCCTCCGAATTCACCAAGATCACCATCATCCTGATCATGGCGATGCTGCTCGCCGCCCGCGTCGACGCGGGCGACCAGGAACATCCCGACCACAGCACCGTCGTCAAGGCCCTGTGCCTCGCCGTCGTACCGATCGTCGTCATCATGCTGATGCCCGACCTCGGCTCCGTCATGGTCATAGCGGTGATCATCCTCGGCGTGCTGCTCACCTCCGGGGCCTCCAACCGCTGGGTCCTCGGCCTCATCGGCACCGGGGCCGTCGGCGCCGTCGTCGTCTGGCAGCTCGGTGTGCTCGACGAGTACCAGATCAACCGTTTCGCCGCGTTCGCCAACCCGGAACTCGACCCGGCGGGCGTCGGCTACAACACCAACCAGGCACGCATCGCCATCGGCTCCGGCGGCCTCACCGGCACCGGCCTGTTCAAGGGCAGCCAGACCACGGGACAGTTCGTACCCGAGCAGCAGACCGACTTCGTCTTCACCGTCGCCGGCGAGGAGCTCGGCTTCCTCGGCGCCGGCCTGATCCTGCTGCTGCTCGGCGTGGTGCTGTGGCGCGCCTGCCGCATCGCCCGCGAGACGACCGAGCTCTACGGCACGATCGTCGCCGGCGGCATCATCGCCTGGTTCGCCTTCCAGTCCTTCGAGAACATCGGGATGACGCTCGGCATCATGCCGGTGGCCGGACTGCCGCTGCCGTTCGTCTCGTACGGCGGATCGTCGATGTTCGCGGTGTGGGTCGCCATCGGCCTGCTCCAGTCGATCAGGGTGCAGCGACCCATGTCGGCGTAAGGCCCTCATCCTGGGCCCCCACGTCCGACAACCCCGGGCGGCCGGACGTGGGGATCACGTGCGAGGGGAGTGAGCACCGGGTGTGTTCGTGCTCCGCGGGCTGACCTTCCGGCCCGCGAAGCACTAAATTTGGTGCATGGCGGACACCAAGCGCGAGATCGAGCGGAAGTACGAAGCCACCGACGAGACCCGGCTGCCCGACCTGACCAAGGTCGCCGGAGTGTCGTCCGTACGGGACGACGGCGTCGCGGAACTCGACGCCGTCTACTACGACACCGCGGACCTGCGGCTCGCCGCGGACTCCCTCACCCTGCGCCGCCGCACCGGCGGCTCCGACGCGGGCTGGCACCTCAAGCTCCCCGTCTCCCCGGGCGTACGCGACGAGATCGGGGCGCCACTCACCGACGGCCCGCCCCCCGACCTGATCGCCCTGACCCGCTCGCGGACCCGAGCCGAGCCGGTCGTCCCGGTCGTACGGCTGCGCAGCGTGCGCGACGTACGTCACCTCCTGGACGCCGACGGCGAGCCGCTCGCCGAGGTCAGCGTCGACACCGTCACCGCCCAACGCCTCGGCGTCGCCGCCGACGGGGCCACCACCCGCTGGACCGAGGTCGAGGTCGAACTGTCCGACGGCGGCGACCCCGCCTTCCTCGACGCCGTCGACAAGCGGCTCCGCAAGGCCGGCCTGCGCGCCGCCACGTCCGAGTCCAAACTGGCCCGGGCCCTGGAAGACACCGCCCCGTCGTGGAAGAAACCCCGACCGGCCCGGCCCGGAGCGCGCGCCGGGACCGCCGGCGACCACGTCCTCGCCTACCTGCGCGAGCAGTACGCGGCACTCGTCGCGTACGACCCGGCCGTACGCCGCGACCTGCCCGACTCCGTCCACCAGATGCGCGTCGCCACCCGCCGCCTGCGCAGCGCCCTGCGCACCTACCGCAAGGTCCTCGACCGGACGGCCACCGACCCGGTCGCCGAGGAGCTGAAGTGGCTCGCCCGGGAACTGGGCGCCGACCGCGACCAGGAGGTGCTGGACGGCCGCCTCCACACCCGCACCGACGACATCCCCGGGACCCTGCTGCTCGGCCCGGTACGCGGACGCCTGCGCATCTGGTCCGTGACCGGCCGCCAGAACGTGCGCGAACAGACCCTCGCCGCACTCGACAGCCCCCGCTACCTGGACCTCCTCACCACCCTCGACGCCCTGCTCACCGATCCGCCACTGCGCGCGGCCGCCTCCAAGCGGGCCGCCCAGGTCCTGCCCGAGGCCCTCCTCAAGGACTACGGCCGGCTCGCCCACCGCATGGAGACGGCGCTCGCCCTGCCGCACGGACAGGAGCGCGACCACGCGCTGCACAACGCGCGCAAGGCCGCCAAGCGCACCCGGTACGCCGCCGACGCCGCCCAGCCGGCCCTCGGCAAGCCCGCAAAGCGGTTCTCCCAGCGCATGAAGGCCGTGCAGTCCGTCCTGGGCACGCACCAGGACGGCGTGGTCACCCGCGAGACGCTGCGGACCCTGGCCGCACAGGCCCACGCGGCCGGCGAGACGGCGTTCACCTGGGGCCTGCTGTACGGGCGGGAGGAAGCCGCCGCCGACGCCGGCGAACAGGAGATCGCACACGCCTGGAAGCGGGCCACGGCCGGGAAACTCCGGGCGGATCTGGGCGGCTGACGGCCGGGGTACGCTTGATGGTCACCCCTGCCAGCTCATGAGAGACACACGATGCCTGTCGAGTCGGTCTTCCCACGCCTGGAAGCGCTTCTCCCTCACGTCCAGAAGCCGATCCAGTACGTCGGCGGCGAACTCAACTCCACCGTCAAGGACTGGGACGCCACGGACGTCAGATGGGCGCTCATGTACCCCGACGCGTACGAGGTCGGGCTGCCCAACCAGGGCGTCATGATCCTTTACGAGGTACTGAACGAGCGCGAGGGGGTCCTGGCCGAGCGCACCTACAGCGTGTGGCCCGACCTCGAAGCCCTCATGCGCGAGCACGACGTCCCGCAGTTCACGGTGGACGCGCACCGGCCCGTCAAGGCGTTCGACGTCTTCGGCCTCAGCTTCTCCACCGAGCTCGGCTACACCAACATGCTCACCGCCCTCGACCTCGCGGGCATCCCGCTGGAGTCCGCGGACCGCACGCTCGACGACCCGATCGTCCTCGCGGGCGGCCACGCCGCCTTCAACCCCGAGCCGATCGCGGACTTCATCGACTGCGCGGTCATCGGTGACGGCGAGCAGGCGGTCCTGGAGATCACCGAGATCGTCCGCGCCTGGAAGGCCGAAGGCCGGCCCGGCGGGCGCGACGAGGTGCTCTTCCGGCTGAGCAAGACCGGCGGGGTCTACGTTCCGCGCTTCTACGACGTCGAGTACCTGCCCGACGGCCGAATCGCCCGCGTCGTGCCCAACCGCTCCGGCGTGCCGTGGCGGGTGTCCAAGCACACCGTCATGGACCTCGACGAGTGGCCCTACCCGAAGCAGCCGCTGGTCCCGCTCGCCGAGACCGTCCACGAGCGGATGTCCGTCGAGATCTTCCGCGGCTGCACCCGCGGCTGCCGTTTCTGCCAGGCCGGCATGATCACGCGCCCCGTGCGGGAGCGAAGCATCACCGGCATCGGCGACATGGTGGAGAAGGGCCTCAAGGCGACCGGCTTCGAGGAGGTTGGCCTGCTGTCGCTGTCCTCGGCCGACCACACAGAGATCGCGGACGTCGCCAAGGGCCTCGCGGACCGGTACGAAGAGGACAAGATCGGCCTCTCCCTGCCGTCGACCCGCGTGGACGCCTTCAACATCGACCTCGCCAACGAACTCACCAGGAACGGCCGCAGGTCCGGCCTGACCTTCGCCCCCGAGGGCGGTTCGGAGCGCATCCGCAAGGTCATCAACAAGATGGTCTCGGAAGAGGACCTCATCCGGACGGTCTCGACGGCGTACGGCAACGGCTGGCGTCAGGTGAAGCTGTACTTCATGTGCGGCCTGCCCACCGAGACCGACGAGGACGTCCTGCAGATCGGCGACATGGCCGTCAAGGTCATCGCCGAGGGCCGCAAGGTCTCCGGCCAGAACGACATCCGCTGCACCGTCTCCATCGGCGGGTTCGTGCCCAAGCCGCACACCCCGTTCCAGTGGGCGCCGCAGCTCAGCGCCGAGGAGACGGACGCCCGCCTGGAGAAGCTGCGCGACAAGATCCGCGGCGACAAGAAGTACGGCCGCTCCATCGGCTTCCGCTACCACGACGGCAAGCCCGGCATCGTCGAGGGCCTGCTCTCGCGCGGCGACCGCCGCATCGGCTCCGTCATCCGCGCGGTCTACGAGGGCGGCGGCCGCTTCGACGGCTGGCGCGAGTACTTCAGTTACGACCGCTGGATGGACGCGGCCGCCAAGACGCTCCCGGACTTCGGCGTGGACGTCGACTGGTACACGACGCGTGAGCGCACGTACGAGGAGGTCCTGCCCTGGGACCACCTGGACTCCGGTCTCGACAAGGACTGGCTCTGGGAGGACTGGCAGGACGCGCTCGACGAGACCGAGGTCGAGGACTGCCGCTGGACGCCGTGCTTCGACTGTGGGGTGTGTCCTCAGCTCGACCTCGACATCCAGATCGGGCCGACCGGCAAGAAACTCCTGCCGCTGACCGTGGTCAACAAGTAGCGGACGTTTCGGCCCTGTGTGCGTCCGGGCGCGCACAGGGCCGCCGCCAGTCGCCGGAGGCGTAGTCATTACGGGACGTCCCCGCCGCTACTTGTCCGCGAACACGTCCGTCTTGACGACCAGGCGCTCCCGCGCATCCTCCGGGACGGTCAGTTTCAGCCGGACCTCGGGCGCTCTGACCCGTGGCCTTTTGTGCCTGCTGACCTCGCAGGTGATGCCCGCTCGTCGCAGATCGTCGGCCATCACCCCTCGGCCGCCTCGTTCCCAGTGATCGCGGAACGTGTCGCCGTTGCGGACCTCGACCCAACGGCCCCGGGCCGCTTCCGCCTTCAGGCCGTCCCCCTCCGTGGGCCGGGCGAGGCCGGCCACGCCCGGCTGGTACTCCCGGACCCGGACCGGTTCCGCGCCCAGCGCGGTGACGACTTCGTCGGCCAGCCTGCGGTACACCGCCTCCGGATCGGGGGCACCCAGCCCGCCACTGGGGCAGTTCCGGCAGCGAAGGTACGCGTACCCGCGCTGCTTCACGGTGGTCCTGTGCACCGTCATGTTCGTCCCGCAGTCCGCGCACACCAGCACACCCAGGAACTCTGTCGCGCCTCCCCTCTGTCGGGCGGGTTGCGTCTTCGCCCGCTTGCGCAGGGCGCCCTGAAGCGACTGCCACTGCGCTTCGGTGAGGATCGGATCTGCCACTTTGATCGGGTTCCCGTCCCTTCCGACGCGCTTCCATGGCGGAACCCGTGTCGCGGAGACGTTCAGATCACTGGCCACGCCGACGACCCGGTACCCCCGCTCCCTGGCAAGAAGGCGCAGGTCGAGTTCCTGCCGCACGGGCGAGGTGCTCTCGGCCTTCGAAGCCGAGAGCCGGACGGACACGAGAGCCCGGGGCGCGTCCGGCGGTAGAGACGACTCCGCGTCCAGCAGCTCCCGCAGTAGGGACAGATCCGTCTCTCTCCAGTCGGAGTACGGCGCATGGCGCCTCTGCCCGGTCCGCTTGTATTTCTTCACATGGCCTCAACGGCGCACGGCCCTCGTCGGATGTGGGCACGCGTGACGGTCCACAGATGGACACACAGATCAGGATCGGCGGCCGTGTCGTGGATCCGTACGGCGGGGCGCTGCGTCTCTTGCGGTATGGACTTCGAGAAGCACCCGGCGCAGCCGCTTCAGCCGCAGCCGCCCGCGTCGCGGCGTGAGGGGGCGCAGGGGGAGGGCTGTCTGACCGCCGTCATCAGGATTCCGGTGCGCATCGTGGTGCTGGTCCTGGTCGTTCCCGTGCGGATGGTGTGGGACCTGCTCGCCCTCGGTGCGAAGGCGGTGGGCCGCGCGCTCGGCGCGGTCGTGCGTGTCGTGGTCGTGACGCCGCTGGCCTGGCTGTACCGGAAGGTGCTCGTCCCCGTCGCTAAGGCGCTCGGGCACGTCGCTCACGCCGTGCTCGTGATGCCCTGGGTGCTGCTGTGGCGGTACGTCGTGGTGCCCCTCGTCCGGTACGGGATCGTCGTGCCGGCGGTGTGGCTCCACCGCCGGGTGCTGACCCCGCTCGGCCACGGCCTGGCCTGGCTGGGCCGCACGGTCGCAAGCGCGCTGGCCGCCGCCGGGCGCGCCGTGGGCACGGTGGTGGGGTGGCTGGCCCGGACGCTGGTGCTGGTGCCGGCGCGGTGGCTGTACGCGTACGTCCTCGCCCCCTTCGGGCGCGCGCTGGCCTGGGTGGGCCGGGCGTTGTTCGTGTGGCCGTGGGTGGCCCTGGGGCGGTACGTGCTGGCTCCTGTGGGCCGGGGGATCG
>NZ_VBVX01000691.1 GCF_005981925.1 Streptomyces albidochromogenes | reverse complement strand
AGCCCCCGCCGTCCCCGTCATCCACTCGTCCGCCTACCTCGACCACCGCCATCGGCTCCTCGCCGCCGAACACATCACCGTCATCGGATCCGGACAGTCCGGCGCCGAGGTCTTCCTCGACCTGCTGCGCGCCCGCCCCGCCGGCCGCGAGAAGATCACCTGGCTCGCCAGGACCGAGGCCTTCGCCCCCATGGAGTACTCCAAACTCGGCCTGGAGCACTTCACCCCCGACTACAGCCGGTACTTCCACGCCCTGCCCGAGTCCGTACGCGACGACCTCGGCCCCCGCCAGTGGCAGCTCCACAAGGGCATCGACGCCGACACCATCGCCGCCATCCACGACGAGCTCTACCAGCGCACCCTGCACGGCGGCTGGCCCGACGCCGTACTCACCCCGGGAGTGTCCGTACGCACCGCTGGCCGCGTCGGCACCACCAAGGTGGAACTCCACCTCGAACACCTCCAGCAGGGCACCCGCTCCCGCCTCACCACCGACGCCGTCGTCCTCGCCACCGGATACCGCGAACGCCCCCTGGGGCCGCTCCTCGCCGGACTCGACGCCTACATCCGCCGCGACGCCGCCGAACGGCCCCGCATCGACGACCGGTTCCGCATCGTCCTCGACCCCTCCGTCACCGGATCGGTGTACGTACAGAACGCCGAACGGCACACCCACGGCGTCGGCGCACCCGACCTCGGCCTCGCCGCCTGGCGCAGCGCGACGATCCTCAACTCCCTCACCGGCAAGGACCCCTACCCCCTCCCCGGCCGCACCGCGTTCACCAGCTTCGGCCTCGAAC
>NZ_VBVX01000690.1 GCF_005981925.1 Streptomyces albidochromogenes | reverse complement strand
GTCTCGTGGGCTCGGAGATGTGTATACGAGACAGGCTCGTGGCGGTCGCCCTGGCGGCGGTCGTGACGGTGGTGCTCGATCTGCCGGTGCGGCGGGTGGAGGTGCACGGGCTGCTGGACGCCGTACGGCCGCCGGAGGCCGCCTCCTTGGCGCGGCTGGCGGAGGCCGGGGTCGTCGGGACGGTGCCGGGCGTTCGCGCTGATCGCGTCGGCGGAGTCGCTGTTCAGCGCGACCGCCGTGGACCGGCTGCACGACGGGCCCCGGACCGACTACGACCGGGAGCTGATCGCGCAGGGGGCGGGCAACGCGGTGTGCGGGGCGCTCGGGGCGCTGCCGATGACCGCCGTCATCGTGCGCAGCGCCGCCAATGTGCGCGCGGGGGCGCGCACGAAGGTCTCACGGGTGCTGCACGGGGTGTGGCTGCTGGTGTTCGCGGCGGCGGTGCCCGCGGCGCTCGGGGTGATTCCGGTGGCGGCCCTTGCGGGGCACGCGGGGTGGAAGCCCATTCCCGTACGGGAGTTGGTGCCGTTGTGGCGGGAGCATCGCGGTGAGGCGGTTGTGCTCGTGGTGAGCCCCGGGGCGATCGTGGTGACCAACCTGTTCGAGGGCGTGCTGGTGGGCCTGGTGCTCGCCGTCGCGAAGACCGCGTGGGACACCAGTCAGGTGCAGGTGGAGACGGAGGATCTGGGCTCGGTGGACGGGCTGCGGGTGCGGGTGCGCGGCAACGCGACGTTCCTGCGGCTGTCGAAGCTGCTGGACGCGTTGGAGGCGCTGCCGTCCGACCGGCCCGTACAGCTGGAC
>NZ_VBVX01000689.1 GCF_005981925.1 Streptomyces albidochromogenes | reverse complement strand
TAGTAGAGGTGGAGGCGTTGGAGGTGCGGGAGCGGTGGCCGGCGCCTTGGCCGGGGCGGGACGGGGCGGTGCCGCTGCTGGTGATCTTGACCAACTGCGGGTTGGGGTTGGCCAGTACGCCGAACTGGGTGCCCGGCATCCAGGACTTCGCGTGCGACTTCAGGCTGACGGGCACACGGTCGAGCTTGGTGACGGAGTTGAGAAGCGCGCCGGCGTAGATGTAGTGCGAGAGGAGCCGGGCGGCCGAGGCCACGACACCCGGGCTGAAGTCGCAGATGGACAACTGCCGGAGCTGACGTACGAGTACGGCGATGCCGAGCGGTGGCAGGTCGAGCTTCAGCAGGGCGAGCCGGTCGGTCTCCAGCATCGAGCGGAGCGTGTGGAGGCGGCGCTCGTGGGCGACCGGGACGGAGGCCGGGTAGACGGCGACGACGTACCCGTACCGTTCGAGCATGACGTGCATGTCGACGAGAGCGGCTTCGAGCGGCTGCTCGTCCGGCGCGTGGAGCAGAGCGGCGGTCGGAGTCTGCTGATCGGTGGGCGGCAACACCAAGTCGGCGCTGGTGACTGCGATCGCGGTCGGCACGTTGGTTTCCCCGTTCACTCCGTACGCCGCTGACCCCGGCGTCCGCAGATCGATGCTGCTCCGTCGTGCTGCATCAGCACTTTATCCACGGCCTACGTGGCGGAGAACACTTTTCCTTTTTCTCATACGGGGTCGCAGGGGCGGACACAGCGGACCGGGACGGGTGAGTTGAGCGGGGGTGATGTGGCCGATAACCACTGGTTGCTTCTGGGGGT
>NZ_VBVX01000688.1 GCF_005981925.1 Streptomyces albidochromogenes | reverse complement strand
CGGCGTGTCCTGCGTCGGGCTCGGTACGCCGGGGCGCGGCTTCGGCCGGGTCCCGTTGCCCCGGGGCGGGGCCTCGCCGCTCTTGGACGGCGAGGCCGAGGCGCCCGGCGACACGCCGGGGCTCGCCGACGGGTCGTCCCCCGCCTTGCCGTCCTTCGCCTTCGCGCGGCCGTCCCGGTCCTTCTGGACCCGCCCGCTCGTACGGTCGATCCCCGCCCCGGTGCGCGCCTGCCCGCCGTCGGGCTCCGCGGCCGCCGCCTCCTGCCCGGCCGCCGAACGGGACGGGCTCGGCTTGCCTCCCTCGTCGCTCACGCTCATGCAGCCCGCGGACGCCGCGACCGCGAGGACGGCGGCGGCGAGTCTGGCGGGGGCCAATCGGACAGGCGGGAGCAACTGGCGCACGAGCGGCACCTCCGGGACACGGCGGGCGGGTTTCACTGCCCAACTCCCTTTGGCCCACAAGGGACACGCACGGATGACCGGGTGAGCGCGCCGGACAGCCGGGGGCGAAGGCCCGGGACGGCCCCCGACGGCGCGTCAGGCCCCGGCCGGTGCGCGGGGACCGGCTAGCCCGCCAGGGCCCGCGCGAGGGCCGACCCCAGGAAGACCGCCGCCAGCCCCACGAACAGCGAACCGCCCGCGTTGGCCACCGCCAGGAACCCCCGCCCGCGCTCGACCAGCCGCAGGGTCTCGTAGCTGAAGGTCGAGTACGTCGAAAGGGCCCCGCACAGCCCGGTCGCAAGCAGCGCGTACGTCCCCGAGGACACCACCGCCCCCGTGAGCACCCCCAGCACCTGTCTCTTATACACATCTC
>NZ_VBVX01000687.1 GCF_005981925.1 Streptomyces albidochromogenes | reverse complement strand
ACCCCCGCCACGACGAGCGGGTACGTCCAGGACGTGATCCGGGGACTCGTCGCCGCCCCCGCGGACAGCAGCGCGACCACGGCCGTGCCGCCGAGCAGGGCCCGCCGCCCGGGCCAGCCGTACGAGAGCGACACCCACGCCGTGATGACGAGCACGCCGGCGAGCACGAACGTCTGCCGGTACGGGCTGCCGTTCGGCGTCGCGAAGACGTGCCAGACCAGGTGCGTCGGCCCCCACTGCGTCGACACCGCCACCGCGACCGCGAGCAGCGTCCACGCCCACCGTTCGCGCCGGGGCGCCGCCCGGTGGAAGACGAGGGTGCCGGCGAGCACCAGGGCGCCGGTGCCGAGGAAGCCCGCGGGCGTGAAGAAGCTGTACGTCGCCGGGAGCGCCCGCGCGAACACGTCCGGCCAGTCCGACGGCGCGAACTCCCGTGTCCAGCCCGGGTAGGCGTGCCGCGACCCCATGAAGACGACGGCCAGCAGGGGCGCCGCGAGCCCGATGCCGAGCACCGTGGTGCCGGCGGCGCGCAGCAGTGCGCCCAGCCGCTCCCGTACCGGCGCCGGGCCGTCGGCGGTGAGCAGCCGCAGCAGCAGGACGAGCGCGGCCCCGAGCGTCGCCATGTACGCCGTGTAGAAGTTCGCGGTCCACGCCAGGGCGACGACCAGGGGCCCCAGGACGCGCCGGCGGCCCGTACGCGCCCACTCGCCCACCAGGCACAGCAGCGGGAACGCGATCAGGCCGTCCATCCACATCGGGTTGTAGACGGCCTCGGTGACCGCCCACCCGCACAGCGCGTACGACGCCCCGAGCACCCCGGCCGCCCACCAGGGC